>JALOTR010000514.1 GCA_025457805.1 Akkermansiaceae bacterium
CGGGACGGCAATGGCCAAAGCCAACAGAAGGGCCGCGGCGAGCGTGCCGACGGACCGCCACGTCTTCATCGACCGGCTCCGATGATGTTGCAGCTTGGCGCGCAATCCGTACGCACCATGGCCCGACGAACCGTGGGCAGACTCTGAATGATCCAATTTTTTTCCTCCGGGTGCGTTCGATCCAGCGAACGTGCGAGCGAACATGATTGATCTGATTTAGCCCTGCGCGACGGCGCTGCAAGTGGTGGCGCCCGGGATATGTTTTGCGCAGTCCTTGATGGAGATCATGGCGCGAACCCTCCAATTGGAGGCGGCGCTACCGGCGTGGCCGCCGCTCCATCGACACGTCGTGCGTCGTCGCAGCAAACAGTCACGGCCTGTCGCGAAACGGCTTTGGGCGGAACGAAACTCGAGGACACGAAAGAGCCGTTGCGGTCATCGAAGGCGAGAGCGGTCTTTGCCGCGCGGTGCGGCCGCACGCGTCTGGATTTCGCCGTCCAGGCTGAAAGAGTTGACGCACCCAGGATCATTTGTCGATCTTATCGCAATTGCATCATTCCTCGCGCCCGTTACCGGGGAGGCGGGTGGCTTTTTGCGCGTCCTTAGGACGCTGCGGCTGCTTCATACCTATAAGTTTCTATCGAGATTGCGCGCTGATTTCCCGTTCTTCAAAACCGATGATTCGTTCCGTCCGCCAGCTTTTCCCCATCGTGTTTCTCGCATCGATCGCCACCCTTTCCGCCATGGAAATCATCGCCCATCGTGGAGCCTCCGCGGATGCGCCGGAGAACACTCTCGCCGCATTCCAACTTGCTTGGGAGCAGGAATCGGATGCCATCGAACTGGACATCCACGCTTCCAAGGATGGACGGATCGTCACCATTCACGACCCCACCACGAAACGGACGGCATCGGCGAAGGGAAAGGTGGTGGAGACCCCGCTTACCACTTTGCAGAAACTCGATGCAGGAAGCTGGAAGGGGGCGAAGTGGAAAGGCGAGAAGATCCCAACGCTCGAAGAAGTGCTGGCGACGCTGCCTGCGGGCAAACGCGTGTTCATCGAGATCAAATGCGGCCCGGAGGTGTTGCAGGAGCTTGCCCGTGTGATCACCGCATCCCGCTGCAAGCCGGAACAATTGGATATCATCGGTTTTGGTTACGAAACGATGAAACAAGCGAAGGTCGCACTGCCGAAACACAAGGTGTTCTGGATCACCACTCCTGCGAAAAACAGCAAGGGAATGAAACCCGGTGTTGAGGAGCTGATTGAAAAGGCCCGTGCCGCGGGATTGGATGGACTGGATCTCGACTATCGATTTGCCATCGATAAGGAGTTTGTTTCCGCGGTCCACAAGGCAAACATGAAGTTATATGTATGGACCGTGGACTCGCCGGAAGTCGCCCGCCGCCTGCGGGATGCGGGCGTGGATGGCATCACCACGAACCGGCCGGGTTTTCTGCGGGCGGAGCTCAGTCCCGCGCCTTGAGCACGCCGACCAGATCGAGTTTTGCCAGCATGCGGCTGACCAAGGTGAAGGACGCGGCGGACGCCACCAGCACGACGATCACTGCGACGGAGTAGGTGGAGGGATTGATGAGGATGGGCAGGCGCACGGTTTCCGTGCTGAAGGAAGACATGATGAAAAGCGCCAGGCCGCGGCCAAACAAGAGACCGGCGGGAAGGGCGAGCAGCACGAGCATGGCGAGTTCACCCACCAGCACGCCGCGCACTTCCGCGAGGCTGAATCCCACGACCCTCAAGGTGGCCAGCTCGCGGCTGCGCTCCGAGAGGGCGATGCGGGCGCTGTTGTAAACCACGCCGAAGGCGACGATGACCGCCAGCACAAAGTATAACTTGCGGATGATGCCAATGTTGTTGCCGGTGGTCTCGCGGAAAGAGGCGAGTTGATCGCGCTTGACCATGAGGAATGCCGCGCGCGGTGTGTCTTTGACTTCGCGCATGAACTCGTCCCATTTGTTATGATCCACGGCAAGATAGGCACCGTTCACGGTATCGCCTTCCTTGAGGATGCGCTGCAAGGCATGGATGTCCATGTAAGCCGCCACGCCGGCGAAATCGGTGACCAGCCCGCGGATGGGCACATCCACTGCGGGGCGGCGGCCTTCTAGCACTTCGACGCGCACGGCATCGCCGATGCGCGCACCGAGGATTTCCGCGAGTTTGGCGGACATCAACAAACCATCCTCCGGCATGACGATGGGCTGCTCGTTGTCATCGAGCAGTCGGTTCAAATCCGCACCGCGGGGGATGCCGGTGACCGAGAGCTTGCGTTGATGATGTCCATACTTGAGTCGTGCCGGCACACTGCGGATTGGCTCCGCACGGATCACTCCGGGCAGGTGTTCGAGATCGTGGAAGCCTTTTCCCGATGCCGGTTCTGTTAGGAAAACCGCCACATCCTGGCGTTGCTGGCTGTTCCATTGGAAGGTGAGCAAGTGGTCGATGCTGTCGCTCATGGCTCCCGGCAACACCATCAAGCCGGTGGCGAGGGCGAGGCCGGAGCAGGTGAAAACGGCCTGCCAGGGCCGACGCTCGATGTTTCGCAAGGCCATGCGGAAGGTGGGGCTGAAGAAGCGGGTGAGGCCGATGCGCTCGAACAAGGAGGGTTTGAAATCGGCGGGAGGTTCCGGTCGCATGGCTTCAGCAGGAGGAAGTTTCACTGCCTGCCAAACTACTGTTAGAACGCCGAGAACACTTGCACCCAAGCTGATGCCGAGCGCCAATCCTACTGCGCCGTAGTCCATCTGAAACTCCAATTGGGGAAAGCGGAAAAATTGTGTGTATAAACTCAGCAAGCCCTCGCCCAGATGTCGCCCGCCGATGCCGCCGATGATGGTGCCGATGATGCCGATCACGATGACAAACTTGAGATAGTGCACACCGACCTGCGCGGATGAATAACCGAGCGCTTTCATCTGGGCGATTTGCTCGCGTTGAAGACGCACGATCCGCGCGAGCACGGCATTCACCATGAAGGCCGCCACGCTCAGGAAGACGAGCGGATAGGCCACGGAAAGCGAGGTGAGAACGCGGAGTTCATCATCGATGCGCTGCGCGGAGGCTTGTTCCTTGCGGGTATATCCGCCACCGGACCCATATCTTGCCAACAGGCGGTCCATTTCCTCAATCACGGGTTCGGCAGAAGCGCCGGGTGCGAGATCGATGCAGACATCATTGAAAGCGCCATCCATGTTATAGGCCACGGCGAGCGCGCGATAGTTCATCCAAATCACGCTGAAGCGTTTGTGGTCGGGCAAGGTTTCGCCGGCTCTTGCTTCAAAGACAAATTCCGGAGAAAGGCCGATGCCGCAGATCTTCAAAGTTTCCCGGCGGCCATTGATCACCGCCACGAGCGAGTCGCCAGGTTGCA
>JALOTR010000515.1 GCA_025457805.1 Akkermansiaceae bacterium
TGCCACCGCCGGACAACTTCCTCCCGGCCTCTCCGTCGAATTGGAAAACCAACGCTACCGCGGCACCTTCGATCTCGCCTACGATCCGGACCTCTGGGGGCGCAACAAACGCCTGCTCGAAGCCTCCAACGCGGAAGCCGCCGCCGCCGAGGCCCTGCTCGATTCCCAACGCCTAGGCGTGGCCACCGAAGTGGCGCGCCAGTATTTCCTCCTGCGCGGCCTAGATGCACAGAAAACCGTGCTCGTCGATACCATCAACAGCCGCAAGGAAACGCTCGACCTCCAGAAGAGCAAAGCCGACGCCGGATTGATCGACGGACTTTCCACCAGCCAGGCCCGCACCGAACTCGAACTCGCCAACAACGACCTCGCCGCCGTCGAGCGCCAACGTGGATCCGCCGAACACGCGCTTGCCGTGCTCTGCGGCAGCCGTCCCTCCGATTTCTCCGTCACCAGCCGAGGCAGCAGCAGCGGAGCCTTGCCCGGAATCCGCGCGGGACTCCCGGCAGAAGTGCTCTCACGCAGGCCCGATGTCCGTGCCGCCGAGCAGAACCTCCGCGCCGCCAACGCCCGCATCGGCGTGGCGGAAGCCGCCTTCTACCCCAGCTTCAGCCTCAGCGCGGGCGGCGGATTCGAGTCGCTCGATGTCAGCCGATTCCTCGATTGGGAAAACCGCGTTCTTTCCCTCGGTGCCGGCATCGCCGCGCCCGTCTTTGATGGCGGCTCTAACAAAGCCAACTTCGATGCCGCCGTCAGCCGCCGCGACGAATCGTTGGCCAACTATCGCAACACCCTGCTCACCGCCCTGCGTGAAGTGGAGGACGCACTCGTGGATCTCAAAGGCCTCGCCCGCTCGCAGAACGCCTTGGAAAAAGCCCTCGCCAGCTCGCAGGACACCCAGCGCCTCTCACAAGAACGTTTCGACAAAGGCCTCAGCAGTTATCTGGAAGTCGTCGAAGCCGGACGCACCGTGCTGCGCGTGCAACTCGTGCTCGCCCAGTTGGAAGCCCAGCAACGCATCACCCTCGCCGCCCTCGCCAAAGCCCTCGGTGGTGGTTGGAGCGGGAAATGATACAGCCTTCTAACAGAATCAAAACAACTCGCCCTGCCCATCGTTGGCCCGCTTCTTCAATGGACTCTCACAAGGTTCCGCTAGGAGTTTTCCTTCATACGGTAAGGATGGAATCATATCTCCCTTCAGATATCTCATTCCATCCTCATAACTCACAATTGCCAGCAGCCGATCATGAATCGGCATCACCCAATCCGGCGGTTCGGTGGTCATGGTGGCATAACATACGCCGTGCACAACATCCGGCTCGAACAATCCGGCCACCCACATCCAGTCCTCATCTGGCCTGCGGAATTCATGAGCCGGCTTTCCTCCCAAAGGCAGCGGCTGCCATTCGTAAAGGAACTGATAAAGCAGCCATTGCCACTACCCCGGGGGCCAATCGCCACTTCGGCCTCAAACCCAACCTCGCCATCCGTCTCTCAGGCGATCACTCCCAATTCGACTCCGGCCTTTACGGCGACAGGGAAACGAATGGCTATCCCATCCGCGCCGTCCGCACCGCCGATTGGAAACTCATCCGCAATCTCCACACGAACCTCGCCTGGACCAGTCACTCCGACCTCCTGCGCAGCCCCTTTGCACAGGCATCCACATGACCGATTGGGCGCGCCTCGCCAAAACAGATGACAAGGCCGCCGCCATCATGCAACGTTGCTTCCAGCGACCCCAGTCCGAGTTCTACCACGTCACCGCAGCCCCCGGGAAATCCAAAACCTCATCGACGATCCCAAACACGCCGAACAAATCACAACGCTCAAACCCGAACTCACCGCCTGGCGGAATTCCCAAAACGACAGCGGCAAACTCTTCGCAAAACCCGCCCCCTCGACCCACCGGAAACCTGGCACCCGGACCATTGGAAAACCATTTCAGCAGAGAGATAACAACTCATGAATCCACTTCCCATATTCTTTGCGCTGCTCTGCACGCTCATCTCCGCCGCAGGCAAAGCTCCCAACATCATCCTCTTCGTCACCGACGACCAAAGCCCCATCGCCGGGTGTTACGGCTCGCCTCTCATCCAGACACCCCACCTCGACGCCCTCGCAGCGGATGGCATCCGTTTCACCCATGCCTACGCCACCACCGCCTCCTGCTCCGCCAGCCGCTCGGTGATTCTAACAGGTTTGCACAACCATACCAACGGTCAGTTCGGCCACACGCACGACTACCACAAGTTCACTACCTTCACTCACTGCGCCGCCCTTTCACTTCCCGCCCAGTTGAACCTGCTGGGCTATCGCACCGCCCACATCGGCAAACTCCACGTCGCACCTCAATCCGTCTATCCATTCCACCAATACCTCCGCTCACCCCACGGCCACAACACGCCGGCGTGGGTCGAGGCCTGCAAACCCCTCTTCTCGGAAACATCCGAAAAACCGTTCTTTCTTTGCTTCTGGACCAATGACCCCCACCGCAGCCAGGATGTGGACGATACCGCGCCGGAAGAACTCAAACCCAATCGCTTCGGCAATCCGCCCGCCGGAAAACCCTACCCCGGCACTCCAGAGGTCACCTACGATCCCGCCGCCCTTCCCGTTCCCGCCTTCCTCCCGGACACCATCGAGGCCCGCCGCGAACTCGCCCAATACTATCAATCCGTCACCCGCACCGACAAGGCGCTCGGCAAGCTCGTCGCCGCTCTCAAGGAAGCCGGCCAATACGACAATTCGATCATCGTCTTCACAGCCGATCACGGCATGGCCTTCCCCGGTGCCAAGACCACTATCTACGAAGCAGGACTCCATGTTCCCTTCGTGGTGAAACTCCCTCGCAACGCACACCACGGAAGCGTCCGCTCCGCCCTGATCTCCCATGCCGATATCACACCCTCCCTGCTGGACGCCGCTGGCGGCTACGCGCCGGACAAACGCGGCCCCAAAGCCCTCGCCCCCGTTCCCACCATCGGACAGGGCGAGAATCCCGGCAAAAAAGTCAGCACCTATCACGGACGCAGTTGGCTGCCGGTGATCGAAAATGATAACTTGCCTGGCTGGGATGAGATCGGTTCCTCCCATACCTTCCACGAGATCACCATGTATTATCCCATGCGCGCCATCCGCGACCGCCAATACAAACTCATTTGGAACATCGCCGCCCCGCTGCCCTACCCTTTCGCCTCCGACCTCTGGGCCGCTTCCACCTGGCAGGCACAATTGCGCAAAGGTCCGGACACCAAATACGGCGCACGCACCGTCGCCTCCTACATCCACCGCCCGCCCTTCGAACTCTACGATCTCACCGCGGACCCCGCCGAAGCCAGCAACATCGCCCCCGATCCAGCGCACGCCGAGCGAC
>JALOTR010000516.1 GCA_025457805.1 Akkermansiaceae bacterium
CCCGGGCTTCCTCGGCCGCACTAAGGCATTTTGAGGCTTTTTTCGGCAGGTCGCCCGTCCCCAATGCAAGCAAGGCGCAGGTATCGAGGATGAGTTTCATCGGCATTCCTCCGGCCATTCATCATCACTCAAGGGTTCAGCCGGATCATATCCCGGTGCCAGAATGGGCCGGAGCGATGGCTCCGGCCGCAGATCGCGGCGGAATTTTCTGGGCTTGGAGTAAGGGTGGATCTCCGCAACTGGCTTGCCATTGCGCTGGAGGATCACGATTTCCCCACCCTCCACCGCCTTTACAAGTTCGGAAAGGCGGGACTTTGCCTCATGCATGTTTGCGGTGATCATGATTAGCTAGATTAGCTAGGACCGAGATGATGTCAAGGTTGCGGATGAAAAGGCAGGGATGGACCTCCGGGCCGTCCGCGCGAAAGAGGTGAGAATGAAACGCCGATGCGGGGTCGGAACGTCTCACATCGGCTTTGTCATTCGCTTGCCTTTCACCGGACCGCCCGGAGGATCGGTCCCTACCTTCCCTTGGAGAGCGCGGCCGGTGGGTGAATCGGGATTTTTCCGGATTTTATCAGGAAGTCCTTCTGCGACGAGATTGCCGCCATGGGTGCCGCCGCCGGGGCCGAGTTCGATGACCCAATCCGCAGAAGATATGATATCCAAATGATGCTCCACCACCAACACGCTATGACCTGCATCGCGGAGGCGGAGGAAGGCACCTAACAGACGTTCGACATCTCCGAAGTGGAGACCGGTGGTGGGCTCGTCGAAGAGATAGAGGGTATGAGGCGCTTGGGGACGCGCGAGTTCGACGGCGAGTTTCAATCGCTGCGCTTCACCTCCTGAGAGCGTATTCGCAGCTTGGCCGAGTTTGAGATAACCCAAACCGAGTTCCTCAAGAATGGCCAGTATCGACCGGATCTTCGGAATGGGTCGGAAAAAGACCAAGGCTTCACTCACTTGAAGATTCAACACATCCGAGATCGACTTCCCCTTGTAAGTCACTTCCAGCGTTTCGCGATTGAAACGTCGGCCTCCACAAGCAGGACATGGCACCCAGGCATCGGGGAGGAAATGCATCTCGATCTTCAATCGTCCATTGCCCTGGCAGCGTTCGCAACGACCGCCCGCCGCATTGAAGCTGAATCGTCCGGGTCCGTAGCCGCGTTGTTTGGAGAGGGGAAGTTTGGTGAACAAATCCCGCACGAGATCAAACACACCGGTGAACGTGGCTGGATTGGAGCGGGGACTTCTGCCGATGGGCGATTGATCCGCGACCACACATTTTTCGATGAGTTCCAATCCTTCGATGCGATCGTGCAATCCGGGAGTTTCCCCGGAGTTATGGAAATGCCGCGCGAGGGCCCGGCGAAGGATATCATCTGCGAGCGTGGATTTGCCGCTGCCGCTGGGACCTGATAGACAAACCAAGCGACCCAAAGGAATGGCCACATCGATGTTTTTCAAGTTATGTTCCCTCGCCCCGCGGATCACGAGCGAACCGAGCGCAAGTCCAGTCGGAGGATGGGCAGCGCTGCTTTGGGTTTCTCCGCGCAGCCACTGACCGGTGGCGGATTCAATTTCCATCGGTGGCCCTGAAGCCAGAACGATTCCGCCCGCCGTGCCCGCGCCGGGGCCGATGTCGATGACATGATCGGCCGAACGGATGATTTCCTCATCGTGTTCCACGACCACCACCGTGTTGCCGATGTCGCGCAAGCGCAGCAGCGCGCGGATGAGGCGTCCGGTATCGGCAGCGTGGAGGCCGATGCTGGGTTCATCCAACACATAAATCACCCCGGACAATCCCGCACCAAGCTGCGTGGCGAGGCGGATGCGCTGGGCTTCGCCACCGGAGAGCGTGCCGCTGCTGCGATCCAGAGTTAAGTAATCCAATCCCACCTCTTCCAGGAATGCGAGACGTTTGCGGACATCCTGCACGAGTCGATTGCACACTTCCGCGCGGGATTGCTCCATTTTGAATCCATCGAGCCAGCGCATCGCATCCGCAACTCCGAGGGCGCAAAACTCCTGAATGCCAAGCCAGTTTTCATCCGCTCCTTCGATGCGCACGGCGAGCCACTCGGGTTTGAGACGGCGACCACCGCAAACCTGACAAAGACGATGGGCCATGACGCGGGAGAGACGGCGGCGTGTCAGATCGTTTTTCGCTTCATGATATCTCCTCAATGCCTCGTGGGAGAGACCTTCGTAGGCTTTGATTTGAGGTTTCTTGTCGCGACCGATTTTCCATCCGGTATCAAGGGTGCCGCCGAGAAACAACAAGCTCCGCGCTTCTTCTGTTAGATCACCGGAAGCGGCCTCATCCGTCAGGCCGAACATGCGGAGGATCGCTTGGGTTTCACTAAGAAACTGCCCGGCACGTGATGATTTCTCCGGCCACCAACCCCGAAGGCCACCTTTGAGAAGAGGCGCGGATGGATCATCGATGAGTAGGGCCGGATCACAAAACATCTCGGTGCCGAGGCCTTCGCATGCCTCACAGGCACCGATGTGGGAGTTGAATGAAAAGTGCTTGGGAGAAAGCTCGCCAACCATGAAGCCGGTGGCGGGATTGCGATAGGAAGTTTGGAAAGTGATATCCCGCCAGGCATCCGCATCCGGTTCCTGAACGGCAGCACGAGCTTCCGCGCCGCAGAGACGCAGCGAGGTTTCCACCGAGTCCGCCATTCGGGACTCCACTCCGGGACGCACAACAAATCGATCCACCACGATTTCCACGACGGGTGGCGATTCAGGCCATGTTTTCGCAGCTTCCTCGATTTCCAAGACCTCGCCATCGATGCGGATGCGGATGTATCCCTGCCGCTGGAGATCACCTAACAGTCGTGACGGATCACTCAACTCCTCGGGCGGCACGGGCGCGAGCAACATCACTTTCGTGCCTTCCGGCAGGGCGGCGAGGGCATTCACAATGTCCGCCGCACCCATGCGTTGGAGCCGCTCGCCCGTGACCGGATCGTGCGGCACCCCGGCGGCGGCCCAAAGCACGCGGAGATAATCGTGAATCTCCGTCGCCGTGGCCACAGTCGAGCGGGGATTCAATCCGCCCGCACGCTGCTCGATGGCGATGGCCGGGCTGAGTCCCTCGATGGAATCGACGTCCGGTTTCTCCAATTGATCGAGAAACTGCCGCGCATAGACCGAGAGCGATTCCACATAACGCCTCTGGCCCTCGGCATAGAGCGTGTGGAAGGCGAGCGAGGATTTTCCGGAGCCGCTGGGGCCGGTGATGACCACAAGTTTGCCGCGGGGAAGATCGACATCGATATTCCTCAAGTTGTGCTGCCGCGCGCCACGGATCCGGATCATGTCCACGCGGGAATCAAAGCGGGGCGGAGGCAGGGTT
>JALOTR010000517.1 GCA_025457805.1 Akkermansiaceae bacterium
GGTTTTTCCGCTGGCTTCGGCCTTGATGATTTTGCCTTTGGAGAACTCCAGTTTGATGCCATCAAAGGGAATGCCCTGATAGATGGTGGGTGCGTTGTAGGAGATGACACCTTCCACTGAGTCCTTCACGGGAGCTGTGAAGACTTCACCATCGGGAATGTTATAATTTCCACCACAGACGATCGAGTTTATGCCTTTGATGGAAAATTTCAAATGTGTGCCCGGGCCTTTGATTTCCACGTCGCTGGTTTGATCCATCAGCTTCTTGAGCGCGTTCATCGAAGGAACCAGCGACTTGTAATCGAGCAGGCAGACATCGAAGTAAAAGTCCTCAAAGGCTTCGGTGCTCATGCCTGCCTGTTGGGCCATGGAGGCGGAGGGCCAGCGCAGGACGCACCACTTGGTTTTCTTGACGCGGTGGTCGAGCACGGGGCGCATGTATTTCATGGCGAGCTTCATGCGCTCGGCGGGGACATCGGAGGTTTCCGCGATGTTGAGTCCGCCGCGGATGGCGATGTAGGCGTCCATGTCTTTCATTTCATGGAGCAGGTGTTTTGCGAGCGTGTCATACTGCGCATCTTCGGCGCCCTTGAGCATCTCGCGGGTGAGACGGCCCTGGTGGAGGCGGAGGAAGGGGAGCGCGCCCTTGGCACGGGCCTCGCGGATCAGCGCCAGTCCGATGGAGTCCGGCACGTCGTGGAGATCGATGAGGACTTTTTCGCCTTTTTTCAGCGAAGTGGAATATCGGACCAGTTGGCGGGCGAGGGCGTCGATGCGGGCGTCGTGCATGGGCTTTCGGATAGCCGTTCGAATCGGCCCTTCCAAGCCAAATGAATGCGGGAAACCGAGGGATGTGGGGAAATCCTCCTCATTTCCTCATTTCGCTTGGCAGCACGGGTGGGTGGCCTAAACCAAGGGCATGGTGCTCGGCGTTCTCGGTTCAGGTTCCGGATCCAACATGCAGGCGATCCTTGATGCGATCGACGCCGGCACGCTGGATGCGCGGATTGCCATCGTGCTTTCGGACAATCCGGAGGCTTACATTCTTGAACGCGCGCGGAGCCGCGGAATCGAGACGGGGGTGATCGACTGCCGTGGGTTCAAAACCAAATTTCCCGAGGAGGCGCAGCAGGAAACCGCCGCCCGACTCAAGGCTGCGGGGGTGGAAATCGTGTGTTTGGCGGGTTTTCTGAGATTGGTGAAGGCTCCGTTGCTGGAGGTCTTTCCCGAGCGGATTCTCAACATTCATCCGGCGCTGTTGCCTGCGTTCCCTGGTTTGGAGTCTTGGAAACAGGCGCTCGATGCGGGGGTTTCGGAAACGGGTTGCACGGTGCACTTTGTGGACGAGGGCATGGATACCGGGCCGATCATTCTGCAAGAGGCGGTGCCGGTGATGGCGGATGATACGGCGGAGTCGCTGCATGCACGCATCCAGTTGGTGGAGCACCGGCTTTATCCTGCGGCGATCCGCAAGGTGGCGGATCAACTTCAAGCAGGGATGTCCCGTTGATTTCTCCAAAACTCTTCTTATCACTTCCTCATGTCGCGCGCCTCGCTCAAGCAACTCCACGAACGCCTCACGGCCACGGTGATCGGATCCGGCGATGCGGCCACTTTGTTGCTGACGGCGCTGCTGGCTCGCGGGCATGTGCTCATCGAAGGTGCGCCGGGCATCGGGAAAACTTCGCTTGCCCACACGCTGGCTTCATCGATGGGTGGAGTTTTCAAGCGGGTGCAATTCACGCCCGACCTGTTGCCGGCGGATCTGTTAGGGAGTTCGCTTTATCGTATGGATCGCGGCGAGTTTGAATTCATCCCGGGTCCTGTTTTTGCAAACTGTCTTTTGGCGGATGAAATCAACCGCACCTCGCCGCGAGTGCAATCGGCCTTGTTGGAAAGCATGAACGAGGGCCGCGTCACGCTCGATGGCGAGACGCGCGCGCTGCCACAGCCGTTTCTGGTGATTGCCACGCGAAATGATACTTATGCCACCGGGACCTTTCCGTTGCCGGAGCCGCAGTTGGATCGGTTTCTCATTTCCATCCCGATGGATCTGCCGGATGCCGCCGTGCAAAGCCGGATCCTGATGGCTCATGCGAATGGAGATATCCCATCGCTCGATGGGGGGAGCGCTTTGGTTTCGCTGGAGGAAATTCTGGCTTTGCAGGATCAGGTGGCGATGGTGCCGGTATCGCAGTCGATCGCGGAATATATCACGGCCTTGTGTCAAACGCTGCGGCGGCTTGCCGGGGCGGAGCATTCGGTTTCCATCCGCGCATCGCTCGCAGTACTCCAAGCGGCGAGGGCGCATGCATTTCTCGAAGAGGCGGCGGCGGTGCATCCGGATCATGTGCAGGCGGTGTTTCCCGCCGTGATGCGCCACCGGGTGATCCCGGAGGATGGCAGTGACGCCTCGCTGTGGATCCAAACCGCGCTCGAACGCACGGCGGTGGTGTGAGGCGGCCTGGTTTGTGCTTGGATCCCATCCGCCATGTCCGCCAATCCGTCACTTACGATCCTTGAGCAAGCCGCCGAGTTGGATCGTGCCGGCTTGCCGTTTGCGATGGTGACCTTGGTGGAATCCCTCGGCAGCGCGCCGCAGGATGCCGGGGCCCGGATGATCGTGACGCCAAACGGGCTGCATGCGGGCACGGTGGGTGGCGGCAAAGTGGAGGCCAAGGCGATCGCGCATGCCATGGAAATGCTGTCGAAGCGCAGCGACCAGCCTGAGTTGGTGAATTGGACGCTCAAGGGCGATGTGGGCATGACTTGTGGAGGATCGGTGAAGTTTTTCTTCGAGACGCATCACGCTCATGTCTGGCGGATTGTGATTTTCGGTGCCGGGCATGTGACACAGGCGCTTGTGCCGGTTTTGCTTCCGCTGAAGTGTTATCTAACCGTTTTCGATACCCGCGCCGATTGGTTGGAGAAACTTCCCGCTGCGAGAAATCTCAGCGTGATGGCCAGCGATTGTCTTGCCGATGAAGTGGATGCTTTGCCTGATGATATCTTCCTCATTTGCATGACTCAGGGTCACAGCACTGATCTCCCGGTGATCGCTCGGGCACTCACCAGGAAACAGTTTCCCTACATCGGCGTGATCGGCAGCAAGGCCAAGGCGGCGGTGTTGAAGAAGGAACTTCAGCAAGCCGGTGTGCCGGAAGAACGGGCGGGCGATTTCCATTGCCCGATCGGCTTGGATTTCGGCAACAACGATCCGAATGAGATTGCGCTGAGCATCGCTGCCCAGCTCCTAACAATCCGCGGCTAGTCAGATCATCGCCAGCTCCTGCAGGATTTTCTCTGCATAATGATAGGTCAGATGCCTGCGGTGCATCGGTGAACCTTGAGGATCCTCGAACTGATGATCGAAG
>JALOTR010000518.1 GCA_025457805.1 Akkermansiaceae bacterium
AGGCGCACGGCCATCCCAGAACAATTCCTTCTGCCACGCAAGATTGACCAATGGCATGGAGCGGCGTTTCCCGGCTTCTCCGGTGGCACCGATGCTGAAACGGCGCACGTCGCTGAAACCGGTGGCCTCCTGATGGCAGGACGCACAGGAAACCGAGTTATTGATGGAGAGACGACCCTCGTGAAAAAGGCTGCGACCCAACTCCACCCCTTCGATCGAAAGCGGATTGTCCGCAGGCAGCTCGACTTGCGGGAAACGACTCGGAATTTCCAACACAAAAGGTGTGGTCCCGGCAGGCAGGGGAACCACTTCTTTCTGCGTTCCCGTCACGGCTGCGGAAACGGCATCCGCCACCACCGACTCCACCACCAGCGCTTTTGTCAGATTCTCCTTCATCCGCACGGGAATCGGATCGCCGACACGCGAGTGGGTGGCATTGCCATCGCGCTCGAAATCCACTCCGGCGAGAATCTTCGGCACATCCATTCCAATTCTCAGCGTGACCGGACCTTTGGTTTGAAAACTCACCGGCAGCTCGATCATCGGGGCATTTCCCGCACGGGCGAGGTGGAAAGAAAACCCATTGCCGCCATCGACCGGTTTCGACGACTGCCCTTCGAGCGCCATGTAGATGTATCCGCCCTGCCAACTCCAATGCAGGCCGCAAACATCCGGATGCAAAGGGTGCGAAGGCGGATAGATCGCCGGGTCCTTGAGGTCCGTGGCAGGATCCACACCGATGCGGAAACGGATCCGCTGATAGTCCCCTTCCCCGACGCCGTCGCAGCGCACCGTCAGGCGGCGTTTTCCGACCGAAACAAAGTCCACCCAATCCGGCGCGGACTCGATCCACGTGCCGTCCTTTTTCTGCAAAGCCAAACCCGTGATCAGGAAATCCAGGCGCCCCAGCGTGAGCTCGCCATTCGGGCCCGCGGGAAACTTGCTCCCCTTCACCAAGGGCAGACCCTCATGGTGCGGCCGGAACTCCAACTGCAACACACCCGCCGAAGCCGCCATCGAACACAGCAAGGCACCCAAAACCCCGCCGACAACACGACGCGCCGTTTCCGGAAAACCGGAAATCGCGGTCAGAATTGGCAGGAAATCGCGGCTTTCGGCGGGAGAACCCGCAAAAAAACCAAGACTCCGCCGCAGCAGCGGTAGGGGGAAAAAACGCATCGGGGGGGATGAATCGCGACCGGAATTAGCACGGACCTCGCCGGACGGGCAAGAAGTTAATCTCCCCGAAATGCTCCCTGATCACGTAGGGCGGTCATCAATCAAACCAAGGCCACGACCCTGCGGCGACCACAGGAGTTGACGGCATGAGTAGAATTATTGATGCTGTGGAAATGACAGGAAAACGCGGGCTCACGCTGGATCATGCGGCCGGAATTATGGGCGGGGCAACGCCGGAGCAGCTTGTCGATCGCTTGAAGCCGGATTTCCACGAACTGCCGGACGTCCCGCCCGGAAGCGCAAAGGTGACCTTGGCCCGTGCAGCGGCATGGTGGGATGCAAGCAGCGCGGATTCCAGCCTTCGCCCAATACTCTTAGATAGCACATCGGATGATCCGTCGATCTATCAGGGAAATATCGAGAATTTCATCGGAGTCATGCGCATCCCCCTCGGTGTGGCCGGCCCATTGAGAGTGAACGGCCTTGCGGCAAAAGGAGACTATCTCATCCCGCTGGCAACCACCGAGGCAGCTCTGGTGGCGAGTTATCATCGGGGTTGCCGCCTGCTTACCGCTGCCGGCGGATGCACGGCGATGGTCTTGTATGAAAGCGTGAGCCGTGCGCCCGCGTTTGTATTTCGCTCCGCAGCACAGGCGTGCCAGTTTGTGGTGTGGGCGGTGGGATGTTTCGATGCGTTCCAATCCGTGGCCGCCACCACGACCTCCCATGGACGTCTGATCGATGTCGGCTGCACGGTGGAGGGAAACCATGTTTATCTGAACTTCGAGTTCACCACCGGGGATGCATCCGGCCAGAACATGGTAACCTTGGCAACAGATGCGATTTGCAGTTATGTCATTGAACACACGCCGGTGGCTCCGCTCCGGCATTATGTGGAGTCCAACTTATCCGGTGACAAAAAGGCAAGCGCCAAAGCCTTTACTTCCGCGCGGGGCAGAAAGGTCACGGCGGAAGCATCTATCTCAGCGGAGTTGATTGCGCAGCACCTGCACACGACTCCGCAGGAAATGGCGGACTATTGGCGGATGTCGGCCATTGGCGGAGTGCTGAGCGGGACGGTCGGTGTGCACGGACATTTTGCCAACGGACTCGCGGCACTCTATCTGGCAACCGGTCAGGATGCCGCCTGCGTGGCGGAGTCGGCCACCGGCGTCACGCGCTTCGAGGTGACGGAAGATGGCGGGCTCTACGCGGCCGTGACGCTTCCCGGAATCATGGTGGGAACCGTCGGTGGCGGAACCGGCTTGCCGACCCAGCGGGCCTGCCTGGAACTGATGGGGCTCGCCGGCACCGGCAAGGCCCGTGCACTGGCAGAAGTTTGCGCGGGATTGTTGCTGGGAGGTGAGTTATCCATCATCGCCGCACTCGGAGCGGGACATTTCTCACGCGCCCACCGGAAACTGGCACGCACCCGCAAAAGCCCATGAAGCGCTGGTGGATCTATCAGAAAGAGCGATTCCCCCTGCTGGCTCACGGCCCGCTGATCGCGGCCTTCAGTGCTTGCGCCGTATCGTTTTCCTCATTGCTTCGCGGTGCCCCGCCACCGGATGCCGGGATGTTTCTAACAGCATTTGTTGTTTGTCTGCTGATGTTCCTGCAACTCCGCATCGCAGATGAGTTCAAGGATGCGGAGGAGGATGCGCGATGGCGGCCCTACCGGCCGGTGCCACGAGGCTTGGTGACCTTGCCGGAGTTGAGACGATTGTTCATCTTGGCTGGCTTGCTGCAATCGTTGCTGGTCGTTTTCCTGGATCCGCGCCTGTTCATCGTCCTCGGCATCGCATGGCTCTATCTCGGCTTGATGTGTGTGGAATTCTTCGCGAGGGATTGGTTGAAAAAACGGCCAGTAATTTATCTGTTGTCCCACATGGGGATCATGCCACTGGTGGACTTCTTTGGAACCGCCTGTGAGTGGCTGCCAAGGAACGGAACCGCACCTGCGGGGCTGGCTTGGTTTCTTGCCGCCAGTTTCACCAATGGCATTGTGATCGAAATCGGCCGCAAGCTGCGTCAACCCGCCGATGAAGAAGAAGGAGTGGAAACTTACAGCCGCCTATGGGGGAAAGCCGGAGCCGCAGGGGTATGGGCCGCATCCCTGCTCGCCACGATGGTCTGTGCGGTGATGGCGGGAACGGCGATCGGATTTTCGACTCCCATTGCCATCGCGCTGGG
>JALOTR010000017.1 GCA_025457805.1 Akkermansiaceae bacterium
GCGACAATTCTTGTGACGGCCGTCACGAGAATTGTCGCGTTGTCTGGGGGTGGAAAATTGGCGTGAGTTTCCAAGTGCAGGTCGATTTTTGTGGGGAAAGATGAAAGGCCTATCATCCCAGCGATCCTCACCATGAACATTCCCGGAACTGAAACCACCAGCACTCACGACTCCCTGCTTGCCGTTTGCCTCTTCGCAGCCTTTTGCGATGGCGAGAAATCCGAGCGCGAGCGTGAGCAGATCGGGAAAATTGCCGAGGAGTTGGGAACTGGAAACCTCGCTCCGATTTCCCGCCAGATTCTGATGGGAAAATTGCCGATCGATATGGCGATCGCTGAAATCCGGACCCGCGAGGACAAGATGCTCGCCTACGAGATGGCGCGTGGCATTTGCGAAGCGAATGGTGACATCTCGTCGGATGAAGAGGCCTTCCTCGCCGAACTCAAGACCAAGTTGAGCTTGGAAAACACAGACACGGCTCCAATCGACGAGGAAGTGGACGCGCTCACCTTGTCACCCATCGAAGCCACTCCGCCGCAGACGCTGGCTCCTAACAACAGCGGCATGATTCTGAAGTATTCGATTCTCAACGGTGCCCTCGAACTCCTTCCGGAAACTCTCGCCACCATGGCGATCATTCCCATGCAGATGAAGATGGTTTATCGCATCGGCAAATCGCACGGAGTGGAATTGGATCGCTCATCCATCAAAGAGTTTCTTGCAACAGCCGGGCTTGGTTTTGGCTCGCAGGTCGTCGAGGGATTCGCACGCAAACTGGTGCGAGGATTTGGCAAAAAGCTGATCGGCAAAACCACCGGGCGCATTGCCGAGCAGATCACGGGTTCGGCATTTTCGTTTGCCTCGACTTATGCCATCGGTCACATCGCGGAGAAATATCACAGCAGTGGCCGGACGCTCAGCTCGCCGGAAATCAAGAATCTCTATCAGTCGCTGAGCACCCAGGGTAAGGATCTTCATAACAAACACCTGCCGGAAATCCAGCAACGGGCGAAGACTCTCAACCCTGCCGCCATCCTTGCCATGGTGCGTGGTACGACGCCGGTTTGAATCATACATCACCCGCGACAATCCGAGTGACGGCCGTCACGGGAATTGTCGCGGGTTTTGTCATGTCATGAAGCGCTCAAGAAGCACTCAGGAAACGCTGCCAATCTCGGATGCCGTGGAGATTGCGGATCATCGCGGTGGCCGGCACGGCCCGCGGGGTGGCGGGCTTGCGGAGCAAACGCAGACCCGCTTCGTGGGGGAGGCGGTCGGCCTTTTTCTCATTCACCTCGCGGTGGGTGAGGACGCAGTTTTCCCACGATGATGGACCACCCCGCGAGCGGGGCACGATGTGGTCGATGTTGCCTTCGCCGGGTTTGAGTATCTTGCCGGTGTATTGGCAAACTCCACCATCGCGTTCCCAAATGCCGCGCGCACCGAAGCGAGGGCGGCAGATGGGAACTTTGGCATAGTTTGCCGCAACGATCACCGTGGGCACCCGCACCGCACCACGCGGAGTATTTACCGCATGGTCTTCGTCACGGATCGGCAGTTTCAACCAATCCTCCCATCGCACCGGAGAGATATGATCATCCCCATGCACATCCAAGCCCGTCGCGGAGCCACTCGCCATCATGCAGAAGGCCTCGGCCGGAGTCTTGGTGTGGATCGCCTGCCAGTTCCGGTTGAGGACCAGCACGGTGGTTTTGTGGAGGATGTCTTTCATGGTGGTGGAGAGAAAGTTTGATTCAGTGGATTCCGTTGAAGTCGGAGGTTTTGAGTTTGGTAATAATTCTTGTGTTGTTCCTGGTTCGTAATTCGAGCTTGGGTCTGGCGACGATTCCCTCAGCAAGGAAATCACCCCATTGAGAGCGGATGCCTTTGCGGGTCGTTTCAACCAAATCAGCCAGAGTTCCCTCCCCGATAATCGGGACCACGCGAATGCCGAGCTTTGCGGCGATGTCCTCAACGTTGAAACGCTCCAGCCACCAATCTCCGATTTTCACATCAAACAGCACGAAATCCTGATTGGGTCCGTATTGGCCACCGTGCTTCTGGATTTTCGCACCGTAACCTTCACCATACAAACAGGCACCTGCGGGGAAGATCTCAACAAGCTTTGAAAGTTGTGGTTCGAAGATGTGACGCAATTGTTCGATCAATGTAATCTGGATCTGGGCATTGTTGGTTCTGCCACCAAATCGGAGACGGCCTTCTTCAAGGATCACACGGATGTTAGTTCCATCGACCTTCTCAGTGAAAACCCAAGGACAGTCCTTGAGGAACTCAAATTCTGGCAATGAGTATTCCTCCATCAAAAGCGTCTTGCCCTTGTTGGTCATGTCTCGTTTGAAGACAGTTTGAATTTTATGATATTCGTTCATTTTAATCAGATAGTTCTAATCTTCCGCCTTCTCACCCGCAGGACTCATCTTAACGAGTTTGGGATCGAAGCGGCCTAACACTTCGACGAGGTCGGATTGTGCGGCCATGACGGTGTGGATGTCTTTGAAATTCTTGTCCATCGGCCTCATCGAGCGTGAGCCATGCCAAGTGTTTGAGTTCCTTTGGCAGATTCGACCGGCGGGCCATGGCACGACGGCTGTAAACATCACAAACCTGCGCCCCGGTTCCGCGCGAACCCGAGTGGCTGAGCAGCGCGAGGTATTCGCCAGGCGGGAAACCGAGCGCATCATCCACGACGGTGAAGGCCCCGAATTCGACGAAATGGTTTCCGCTCCCGCTGGTGCCGAGTTGTTTCCACGCCTTGTCGCGCAGGTGTTTCGTCACCGGAGAAACCGTCCAGTCATCATCCATCACATCGTGATCGCGGCGTTCCTTGAATTCCGCGCCGATACCGAAGCGGGTTTCGCTTTCGATGATGTTAGCCAAGCGGTCGCGCTGACCGGGGATGATGTTCGCTTTGCGATCATAGACGCTGAGCTTCATGCGGCACGCGATGTCAACGCCGACGGCGTAGGGAATCACGGCATTTTCGGTGGCAAGAACGCCACCAATGGGCAGACCGTAGCCGACGTGCGCATCGGGCATCAGTGCTCCGGCGACCGCGACGGGAAGTGCGCAGGCGTTGGCCATTTGTTTGACCGCCTCCGCTTCAAGATCAGTCCCCCACTGACGCCATGGCGCAAGCTCCGCACGAGGCGTGAAGGCCGGACGATATAGGGCACGGGCCAATGGCGCACGAAGCGCATCATCGAAGAACGCTGAAGGATCGGCGACGATGTGGAAAATGTCATTGCCCAGCACAGCGCCGTCGTTTCCGGTGGCGATGAATTCGCGGATGAACTCGTGGGCGAGCTGCATCGCTTCTCCGCCATCGGGCACGCCGAGGTGGATGAGATCTTTGGTTTTCATGAAGTTGTTAGATAAGATGGATGAAGAGGGCCGGTGCTGGCAGTGGTGTTTGTTTTCAGAGGCAAATATCGAGAACGTGGTGGTCCGGAAAGGATGCCGGACATCACCCCGGCGGAGAATTTCTCCGCCGGGGCTTTGCATGGCTTCACAGGGGGATCGCTTCGATTTCGTGGATGAGCGCGTCCTTGTCTTCTTCGAGGAATTTCATCGTCTGCAGCGCTTTTTCGGAAAAGCCGGCGAGGCAGAAGATGTTCCTCTCGGGAAACTGGAGCGTGCCGTATCCGGCGAGGTCGAAGCTGAACACGCGGGGGTCGGAGCCCGTGCGGCGTTTCCAGTCCTCGAAGGCCGTGGTCGGCGCGTAATGGCCGATCCAGCCCTGCATGTCGGACAGGAGGATCACGCGGTCGTAGCCGGTTTTTGCCTGCTCGAAGATCGCGTGGAAGTTCGTCCCGCCTCCCGGCGCGCGACGAGCGATCTCACGAGCGAGCGTGAGAGTCGAGTCGCGGCGGTTGAGCGAAACGAATTCGGCATCATTGCTGAAGACCATCACGTCGGCACTGGTGTTGGCCTTGGCAAGGACCGCGGCAAACAAGGAACCGATTTCAAGCGGACGGCCACTCATCGAACCCGAGCCATCGAGCGCGATCAAGGTGCGCCCATCGAAACGGGGCACGTTGGCGAGCGCCTTGTCGGCCGCATCGCTGATCGCCGCCATCGCATCTCCCGCACGAGGCAGGCCGCTTTCGCGGACAGCCTCCAATGCGGTGAGGTAACGGAACGGAAGCACGAGCGATTTCGCGATGAGACGTTCATCCACCAACATGGCCAACGCGGCGTCCACGCTCTGCGGTGCCTGATGCAGGATGTTGCGCAGGTTTCGAAGCAGCGCGAAGTATCCGAGCTTGCGATGTTGGATGAGTTCGTCCCATGCCTCGGCTTTGAGCGACTGAAGGTCTTCCCCCTCGTCGCGGGCTTTGGCACCGGCCTGGGTGAGCTTGGTTTCCCACGTTGCGGCGGGAGCAAGTTCACCTTGCACGAGTTTGCGCAGCGCTTCGGAGTGCGGCGGGTGGAGCAGGTTGACGGCATCCACCAGCTTGAAGTCCGAAGTTTCACGGCGGTATTTCGCGAGTTGGTATTCGTCGAAATTCGCCAATGCCGCGCCGAGCCCCTTCTTGAGCGAATTCGGGATCGGGCGACCCACGGTGGCAAGATGGCAGGCAAGGATTTCCAACACATCGTCGGGGCGGCGGACCACGAGTTGATAGAAACGTTTCGTCCAATCCGCACCCTTCACGTGGCGGGCAAGTTCCGCCGCCACAAGGTGGGAAACGGAACGCATGCCCGCCTTGGTCCGGGCGTAGATCGCGGCCTTGGCAACGAAGGATTTGTCATCCGTTGCAGCGATGAGTTCCCTCACGCGGTTAGCAGTGGCGTTTCCCTTGCGGTAGAACGTGTCCTCAAGGGTTGCGGTCAGTAGAATCGAGACGAGTTCGCCTTTCGGTGATTGATGGAAGGCAAGGCCGCCTGCGAGGTTTGTGGTGTCGCCGTGTTTTTTGCGGGCGAGCAGTTTGCTGAATTTCATGGATGACTCCTTTCTTTGTTAGATATGCCGCGTGACGCGCGGCGCGTTGGGTGAGGGATCCGGGGAGAAAAATGCCTGGAGCAAATGGGATTCGATTCGCAGTCGAAGGAACTCCAGGCTCACTTCCCCGGAAAGGGGATCGCGGAGAAAACGGACAGGCTCTAGCACGGGGTCGCCGGGAATCGAACCCGGCTCCCGCTTGCGCGGGATCCCAACTCATGGGCGATGCGAATTCCGTGCAACTGTGTTGCGCGAAGAAATCCTGTCCTCACTGCCGCAAAAGGAAATTGAGGAGAAAAACGGAGCGGGTTGAAGGTTGTTCGATCTTGCGATGGCGAACAACCCGTTGCCCTACCAATGGCGATTCAGGGAAGCCCCCGAAGTTGGAGTCGAACCAACAATCGTTCGTGCGACGATGAAACCCGGTCCTCACTGCCTCAAAGGTGGATTGCGGAGAAAGTGGCTGGAGATAGGAACGCCACGGATCACTCCGTGATATTCGGCGGGAGTTGAACCCGCGACAACGGACATGAAGCCCGTGCTCTAACCAACTGAGCTACGAAGTAACTCCGGCCTCACTGCCGCAAAATGGTTTGGTGAACCCGCAGGGATGTGCGCCCTGCTCCGCCGGTTAAAAGCCGGCTGCTTCGCTGTCTAAGCTTCGGGTCCTTTGAAAAATCGGAAAATTGGCGGAACGCGGAGGACTTGCACCCCATCCCGCGGTCGGCGGGACGTATTCCTTAGCAGGGAATCCCGGCACGCTTGGCCGGTTCGCGTTCCATGGTCCCGGCGGCAGGACTTGCACCTGCACTGGACGAGGTCTGAGCTCGTTGCCTCTGCATTGGGCTACGCCGGGATGGTTGGACCACGGAGCGCTGGCTTCAGCCGGCGTGAATTGGATGAGTCGAAATCAAGTAATGACTCGCCGGCTGAAGCCAGCGCTCCGTTTGAAAACTGGGTTGACCAACCGGAATTGCACCGGCACTGCCGCCTTCACAGGGCGGGATGCTAACTGTTACAACATGGTCAACATTGGGGAAATGGCGCTTCCGCGAGGACTTGCACCTCGAACCTCCGCCTTCGCACGGCGGCATGCAGATCTCTTGCACCTCGGAAGCTTGAAACATTGGCACTCCATGCCGGTGCTGCCCCGGCTGCTGCGGCGTGAAAGGCCGCTATGTTAGCTGATACACTAATGGAGTTGATGAAATTGGTGGCTGTGTCCGGACTGCCAACCCTACTTCGCGGAGCGCACTTCGCAGGTCGCGTAGCGACAATCGCGCCGGACTCTTCCCGGCTTCAACGGGACGCTGATCTGTCTCAGCTACACAGCCATGGTTGATCTTGTTGGAAAATTGGCGGAGCGCCAGGGATTCGAACCCCGGACACCATTGCTAGGTGCAACTGTTTTCAAGACAGCGCCCTCGACCGACCGGACGCGCTCCTTTGTTGGAAAATGGCTCCCGGACCAGGACTCGCACCTGGACGACCCGGTTAACAGCCGGGCATGCTGCTTTGACATCATCCGGAAAGATGGTCCCTCCGCGCGGTTTCGCGCCGCGTTCTTCCATTTATCAAACGGATGCTCTGCTATTGAGCTACGGAGGATGGTTGTTGGAAAATGGTCGCGCGCCCCGGTGCTGCCCCGGGTGCCTCCTCGCTCCAAACGAGGCGGGTTTGCTGACTCCCTCGCGCGCGATGTTGATGTTGAAAATGGCGGCCTGTGCGGGCATTGCTCCCGCGACCTTCCGCCTGACAAGCGGTTGCTCTTCGTGGCTGAGCTAACAGACCGTGTGATGAAATGGTGGGTTGTGTCGGTAACGCTCCGACGCTGGTCCGGACAGGACAGCTGCTTTACAGGCAGCTCACGATCTTTACGTGACTAACAACCCGAAGAATGGTGGACCGCCCCGGCTTTGCACCGGGCTCTTCCGCGTGCGAGGCGGGTGACCTGCTGAATGATCGAGCGGCCCATTGGAAAATTGGAGGCGGAGGCCGGATTCGAACCGGCGGTACGCGGCGTATGAGACCGCTGCCTTACCACTTGGCTACTCCGCGATTGTGGAAAATGGGTGAACGGAGCGCTGGCTTCAGCCGGCGAGTGTGAAATGATGGACTCGCCGGCTGAAGCCAGCGCTCCGTTCATAAATAATGAAAACAAACACCACTGCCAGTCCGGTGAAGGACTCGCACCCGCAGGAGATTTCTCGGCGGATCTTTCGGTGTTTCAGGCACACCTCCCGTGGCAGTTAGATATAACTTCCAAGCCTCTGGTTTGTGATAACTCACCAGGACGCGGGAATCGGGCAATGCAGGTCCTTGAGCCAGTCATGATGACATGACTCACTTGACAGTGGACTCGTGGATTGCAACCGTCATTGCGGTTGCTCACCCAGAGTCCGTCTCTCGCGGGACGATGCTGGATTGGCGGCCGATCATGGCCCCGTCATCAGTTGCAGCTGATGGCGGGGTTCTTGCGTCCGGTGTTTCGGATTAATTATGGATCATGGGAAAATGGGATGTTGTGGTTTGAAATGAGAGGTCTTCCGGATGGGGAAAACCCTTGAAAAACAGGGGAAAATCGCTGGAAAACAAAAACCCCGCCGGCTGGTGAAGCGGGCGGGGTTCTCGAAAAAATCGATGATCTGAATCAGATCTGAACTACCTGCCTGCCTCCTTGGTAAGGTTATCCTCTGCCGAAGCCAGTGACGGTTTCCCATTCCCGGAAATGAATCCGCATGCAATGGAACTATATCGGAAACCAAACTGGACCTCGCTGGATGCTTCACACATTCCCGGCAAGGACGACCACTGGGTCGGCTTGGGTTGATGGGGATGTATTGTGGTGCGCATGACTTGCTGAAGGTTCAAAGGAGATATGGGAAGCGGATCGATCCGTCAACCCAATAAATGATAACTTTTGAAATTTTTTTCGAAGGCCATCCAATCCGGCGCAATTCTGTTAGAGTGCGACCCTCTCCATTTCAGTGATTCATTCCAAGCTTGCCGAGCTCCTGTTCGAGTTGTTCGAGGTCCCAGCGCATCACACAACCGAGGGCGGTGTGGACCAGGAGATGCGAGGCGTCCGCATCAAAAACCAAGTGGCATTCGCCCAGCCATCCGGCGTGGGAAGGAGGAGTCAGGCGGAGGAGTTCGGTGAAGCGATCCGTTTCGAGAATCCGGATGTCGTTGTCGCCAAGCGTGGCAAGCAATCGTCCGTCCCGCGAGGCCGTCATCGCGTTGAGACGCAGGGACTCGGAAGGTGGTGATTCCTCACTCCAGTCCGAGCTGCGGAACACGCGGATCCTGCCGGAACTGCGTGCGATAATCCGTTGCGTTCCCAAGGCGCAGATCTGTGTAACTTTTTCGTTAGGGCACAAGGTATGGATGTGTTTTGCCTGTGGCAGCGACCAAATCTTCGCGCCATTTTCCTGATAACTGCTGGTGGCAAGCCAGGTGCCATCCGGACTGATGGTCGCGGCAAGGGTCCCTGTCTGGCGGATGGGAATGATAGGTGACTTGTCTCGTGATATCACAATGAAATGTCCGGTGCCATTGTTGCTGAGAACCAGTTTGGATCCATCCGAAGTGGAATCGCGCAGAAGATTTCCGTGACCTTTCAAGAGTGTCGATGCAGGGCCGAGGGTCGGTGTGTCGCCAGCATCGAATCGCATTGGCTGGCTTGTTAGATCATGATCCCAGCCACAGAAAAGAAGTTCGCTGCCATCGGGTTTGAAGCGTGAGCTGAGCCATTGACCGGGAAGTTTGGGAAACTCATGGACAAGGCGTCCTTGGGCGAAGTCCCACAACCTTGCGGATTGTTCATCGATGACAATTGCAAGACGTGCGTCCGCAATGAAATCCGCGCTGCCAAGGTTCTCCGAATGGGGTTCGTCCTGCGGAGGTGAGAGGAGATCAAGACAGGAGGAATGGTTCACCGGAAATGCTTCTGCTTTTCCGTTGGAGACCGCCCCGAAGAGCGTCGCGCCATCGGCAGACCACCAGATCGCATGGTGAGGTTCGTGTTCTACTTCAAGACGGACGATCTCCGCGCCACGTGCCGCATGCCAGAGGCGGACATAGGTGTCCGATGCAGTGGAGGCGAGTTCCTGTCCACCGGGTTTGAAGGCAAGACGAACGTCTGCGGATTCATGACCGCTGAGGCGATGTTTGAGTTGTCCCTTGTCATTCCAGATATAGATGAATCGATTGTCACAACTGGTGGCGATGAGGTCGCCACTCCAATCGATGTCATGCAAGTGCATCGGGTGCTCGCAAGTTGCCACAATGCGATTGTCGGTGAGTGAAACCAAGCGGAGCAAACCACTTCCCGGTTCTGCGATGGCGATTCGCCGCCCATGATCATCGAGTTTGAGAAGCGATCCCGGCTTTTGGTTGGGAAGGCGCGCGATTTCACGGTTGGTGGTGATTTCATGCACGACAATCTCGTTTCCCGAAAACGCTGCGGCGAAGCGTCCATCGGCGCTGCGGGTGGGATTGGGAGCATTGAGGTCAAGGACATGCATTTTCCCGATCGATGGCAGAGCAAGACATGCCGCAGCCTCATGGCCGATTTCAGAAGAGGGGGAAATCGACCAAGCGAGTTGAAGTTTTGTGAGGGAATCCGCTTTGGCCGATGCCATGCGCGATTGCCGCAAGGTGCGGGCTTCCGAGATCAACGATGTCCGGTGCTCCATGCGTGCCTGATGTCTGGCAAACGCGAGCGTTCCGACAATCATGCCCGCGATGAGCAAGGCGATGACTGCCAGCATGGATGCTACGGCAGGATGTCGGCGGGTCCAGCGTGCGGAGCGACCGAAGATCCCGAGCGGACGGGCGAGGATGGGTTTTCCTTCGAGGAATCTTCCGATGTCCTCCGCAAGGTTGGCTGCGCTTTGATAGCGGCGATCGGAAGATTTTCGCAGGCACTTGAGACAGATGGTATCGAGATCGACAGGCACACTGGGATTGAGCCTGCGGATGGAGAGCGGATCATCCTCACGAAGCTGAACGAGGATGGAGTCCAGCGTGGGACCTTGGAAGGGCGGCTTTCCTGTTAGAAGATGATAGAGCAGTGCGCCCATGCCATAAACATCGGTGCGGGCATCCGCTTTGCCATCGAAGGCCTGCTCCGGCGCGGCATAACCGGGAGATCCGAGCATTTGTCCAGTGCGGGTGATTTCATGACCGGTGGTGCCTCCCGTGGCGATGCGGGCGATGCCGAAGTCGCCGATGCGTGGCATGCCATCGTGATCGAGAAGAATGTTGGATGGCTTGAGGTCGCGATGGAGGACGCCATGGTCGTGGGCGTGTTGCACGGCGAGTGCAATCTCCTTCAACAAACGCGCCGCCTCGCGGGATTCCATCGGATGTTCGCGCACCCGGTGCTCCAGGCTCTCACCGGAAATGTGCTCCATGCAAAACCATGGCACGCCTTCGGTTTCCCCCACATCGATGATGCCGATGATGCCCGGGTGGTGGAGTCGCGCGGCGGCCTGTGCCTCGCGGTGAAATCGCTCGCGTTCATCGGGACTGGCGAAGCGGGCGCGCAGCAGCACTTTCACGGCGACGATGCGGTCGAGCGCGGTCTGGCGGGCACGATAGACCACGCCCATGCCACCGCGACCGATTTCCTCGTAGAGATCGATGCCGGAGAAGCGGGTCCATGGTGCTTCCTTGTCGTCCGATGGGTTTTCGTCTTCGCCGAAAGTGATTTTAAAAAGACAACGCGAACAATGCCCGCCTTGGACCAGGGTGTCGCTCATCACCTCTCCGCAGGTGGAACAAATCGATGGAGCGGCGGATTGCATGTGGATTTCCTCCGGGAAGAGGCGGCGGAATTACAGGAAAATGAAGGGATCGTGTCGAGACGCGAAGATTCTCTGTAAGTGGCGGACTGAAAAACGGTATGATCAGCCTGTGAGTGATCGCCGTCATTGGAATCGTTGGCTTCGGAGTTTCCTGTTGGGAATCGCCGTTCTCGGGTGTGCAGTTGTGGAGGCGGCATCATCGGTCGGCACGCCGCAGCCCGGTGTTTTCCGGCAGACGGATCTGGATGCGGGCGGGTGGTTGACGGGTTTCGCGTCGCACTCGGGCGGCAGGCTCTATGCACGGACCGATGTGGGAGGCGTTTACCTAAGCGATGATCAGGGCGGCTCGTGGCGCTTTGTTTCAGGCAACATGACGAGTAGTGCCGGCCTTTTCGTACAAGGACTTGCCGTGGGCGAAAGCTCGGCAGATGTGATCTATCAGGCGGTGGGGACGAGTTATGTGGCATCCGATGCCGCACGGGGCCTGTGGCGCTCAAGCGACGGTGGTGGGACGTGGACGCAGGTGCTCGCAAACGTGAATTTTTCCGGAAACGACGATCTCCGCTGGCAAGGGGAATGCCTGGCCATCACGCCCGGTTCGTTGGATCAGGAAATCTTCGCGATCAGCCGCAAGAACGGCTTGTGGCGTAGCATGACAGGCGGTGCGGCAGGCACATGGAGCAAGCAGGGTGGCACTTTGTTTGATGGATTGATCGGACATGTGGTTCACATGCATTCCGCGTTTCCCAACGAAGTTTTCGTCGGTGGCGTCAAAGACGGCAGCACCAGCGCGCTCTACAAAGGCACACGCGGCGCCGGTGGAGTTATTACTTGGTCGGCCGTCACAGTGAATGCCGCGACGACTTCTGTCACCCGTCTGGCGCGTTTGCCAAGCGGCGTGATGTTCGCCGCCGTGCAGGATGGATCTAACAATCGTTTCTACAAATCCGATATCACAGGCAGCACCTGGACCAATATCACCTCCACGGTCCTCGGTGGACTCACCGCCAATGGCGCTGTCGGCATGTGCCATGTGCTGCGGGATGGTTCGACCATCGTGCTTGGCTGGATCGGCGGGCCAACCCGGAAAAGCACCAACGCCGGTGTGTCATGGAGCACCGTGCCGCTTGCGATCACCGGGACACGTCCGCCAGCCATGTTGACCAGCGACACCAGCCCGGGTTGGTCGCGGGGTTCGCTGCATCAGGATCCTCTGAATGCGGATCGTTGGTATCTGCCCAATGGTTTCGGGCCTTTTGTATCCAATGATGCCGGAGCCACCGTGAGTTACATGACCCGAGGCATCGGCGAGGTGGTGACATGGAAACCCTCATGGCATCCGAATGATCCGTTACGCGTTTACATGCCCGTGGCGGACTTGATCGGATTCATCGCAACCGACGGAAGTGAAACCGGACTCGCCCCGCGCAACCCGCGCCGCAGTTTGCCGGTGACGTTTGGAAATGTGGGCATGACCTATGCCACCGAGGCGCTGGTGGGACCGGTGGTGGGAAATGCATCACCCAAGGTCTATTTCATCGGCG
>JALOTR010000519.1 GCA_025457805.1 Akkermansiaceae bacterium
CCGACGCGCGCCGCCGCCTGCGAGTCACCGCCATCGACATCAGCAAGGTCGCCTGCGACATGTGTTTCATCAACACCACCCTTTGGGGCATCCCCACCGAGGTGATTCACGGCGACACGCTGCGCCTGGAGTTCCGGGCATCCTGGCGAAACATCCATTGGATTTTCCGGGGCAACCTACACCTGCTCGCCGGACTCGCCGACAACAGTCACGCGGAGACGGCGGACGCGCCGCAAGCCGATACCGCGGCAAAGATGCCGAATCTCGCGAAGGCCGTTATCGTCTCCGCCGCCGAAGGACAGGGGCAGCCGCCATCCAGACAAAAGACCGAGCAAATCAAAGCGGCACTCGGCCAACAGATGATGGACTTTTCGTGACAGATCTTCGCACCAAGCTTTCGACCGAAACGAAAAAGCGGCGGTCGCCGAAACGACCGCCGCCGAACAAAACCCACGGTCACGGGGTCACACCGCGACTCTGCACCGTCTGATTCAGCGCGAGCGATTTGGCGGCCGTGATGAACGCCCGCTCGCGATTCTCCGGCGGCACATTGCGGATGCGCTGTTCCACCTTGGCCTTGATGTCGGGATTCTCCTCCACCCAGGTCACGATTTCCTGATTCCGTTGGTTGGTGTATTCCGACCGCTGCATTTTCCCGAGCATCAGTTTGCGGATCAGCTCTTCTTTGCTGAGCGCGTTGTAATACTCGGCGAGCTTGGGATTCTCCCCGATGAACGCGTCCAGTTTGGCGTCGATCTCGGGGTTCCTCCGAAGCTCGGGTTTCTGCTGTGCCTTGCGGGCGGCTATTTGTTCTTTTAGTGGCATGGTGCCTCCTTGGTTTCCCCAGCCATTGTTGATTCAAGGCGGCTGGTCGCCATAGGCATTTGACCTTGTCTGGGCGAGGATCGCCCAAAGGGATTAAAGGCAGGCTTCATCGAAGTCTCCGTGTTCGTTCGGGTGTAAACCCCGGTGTTTGATGTCGAGGACCGAGCGCTCGAACTCCGCCCGCACGCGCCACGAGGCACCGCAGGCGAGCCAGAGCCGCATGAGTGCGAGCGCGCCGGGACTCACCCCGTAGAACTCGCGTAGCTCGGCGTCTGCTTTCTCGAAATTTTCCCAAAGGTGGGGCGGCAGGACCACGGCTTGGCCGTCCTCAATAGTGGCGGTTTGATCGGCCATCACTGGCCTCCTTTCACGCCACCGGACGCGGCGCGTGCGCGCAGGTCGGTGAGTTCTTTGCCGAGCTTTGCCAACTCGGCGGCAAGCGCCTCGTTTTGCTCGATAAGCGCGGCCATGAGCTGGTTTTGCTCGGCGACTTTTTGCTCCAACTCCGCCGGCAGCGGATTGCCCTGCGTAGCGCCGTCCGACACCGCGAGCACCGGGCCGAGGGGAACGACGGTCGGCGCATTGGGCGCGAGGTTCCAACTCGCCCCGGCTTCCTTGCGATAGACGACATGCGATTCGTGCATGACGTTCGGGTCGTTCGGATCGACGTAACGACCAATTGGATACGACTTGAGCGTCTCGCCCGCGCGCACCTTTTCGACGTTGGCCTGATCCAGATCGGTTCCCGATACGGGCACCGGCGGCGGAGCCGCCATAACCGAAGGTTTTTTCTTGGTGGCGCAACCCGTGCCGAAGAGCAGCACGAGCGCGCCGAGGATGGGCATCAGTTTAGTTCGTCGTCTCATTTTGTGTCCTCCAAATTTCTTCGTTCCGGACGTTGCCGCGCACGCCCTTCGCTTGATCCACCGTCTCCGTGACGTAGAGGTAGAACTGTTTCCCGGCGGGCACCCGGACATAAAAGCCATCGCGGGCTATCACGTCCTGAATCTGCTTCGCGTAGAGATTGAGCACATCGGACGTGCCTTGCAGGGCGGCGTTTTTCCCGGATGCGACCGGCACCGGCACATCGCCGAATGCGGTGCTCTGGTTTCGCATTTCCTGCAACCCGCTCGCCATGCCGGCGAGGAAGGTGGACGCGAAAAGTTTTATCTCCTGCAAGTTGTCGGAGCGGATCAACTGCCCGACCAGACCGGCCGAGCCGTCGCGCATACCAAATTCCCCCGTCACCTCGTCGCGCTGACGATCCAGGGCGATGCCGCTCAACACAAGTTCCGTGCCATTGAGCGAGCTGCCATCCCGCCAGACGACGACCCAGCGACCGGCAACCGCGACGCGTTCACGCGAACGGTCGAGCGACGCGCGCCCATGCACCTCCGCACCGGCGGGGATAATGAGTCGCCCGTCGTGCCAAACGTCCTCCGTGACGAGGCCAATGACCGGCGTATCGAGGCGCGACGACTCGATGGTGACGACGGTTTCGCACGGGATCATGCGCCCATACGGGGCGTAAGTTTTGGAAAGCTCTGCGGCATCCGACGTGGCGGAACTGGTGAACAAGCTGATGGGAAGCGCCGCCGGGGGCTTGCGCTCCGCTGCGCGCTCGCGTGCAGCGCGGGGGCGGGATTCTCCGGAGGCCGTCGTTTCCTGTCGTATAGCGGGAGTGAAGGCGGGCGGCACTTTGAGCGGTGATCCGTCGCGCAGGATGGATTGTCGCCCGACATCCGGGGCCGCCTCTTCCACCCGCGCCATCTGCTCGGCGCGTGCCTGGTCTCGCGCATAGGAGCGAAAGACCATCACACCACCGAGCAGGATAAACCCGGCGAAGACGGCCAGATTGCCCGAGGGCGATTTGATGAATGTCCAGAGCTTCATGACGGGCTCACTCCGGTCGCACCAGCTCAGCGTCTCGCGCGACACGCGGGACGATGACGCTGACGCGGTTTTTTATGCTGAGGTTGGCACGACCGCCATGCGGCGTGCCCGTGATCGCGAAATACCCCGTCGTCGCCGCCTGCGGCGGGATGATGCCGGAGGCGTCGGCGATAGACGCGTGATAAACGTTTTGCCCGACGCGGACCGCAAGTCGCTGCGGCTGGTAAATGACCTCGGAGTCGCCCGAGTTCTCTAACTTGAGTTTGAAGACCAACGTGTCTTCGGGATCGAAGCGGAAGACCTCTTCCACCGTCACCCGGAAATCCTTGTAGAGCGTCACGTCGCCGGGTGCGGCGTGCTCGATCTGCTGCACCGCCTCCGGGTATTGCTGCGCGACAATCCGAAAGCTTTTCGCACGGTCGAGCAGGCCCAGTAAAACCTCGGGCGTCACCCGCCGTTGCAGGCTGGCGCTGCGTCCTGCCAGCGCGTCGTCGTAAAACGTCACCGACGCATACGGCTCTTTTGAAACGAAGACGCGCAGGACGAAGGTGCGTTTTTTCCACACGACATTGACCGCCGCCTTCGCGTTGGGATCGGCCGCGCGGACGCTGAAAAAGTAACGACCGGGCGTGTAGGCGAGCAGCAC
>JALOTR010000520.1 GCA_025457805.1 Akkermansiaceae bacterium
TCCGGACCAGGTGCAGCCGAAATTGAAGGTTCTTGATTACACCAAACCCGGCGACGCCATCCATCAACCAAAGCCTTGTTTGTTCGATATTACCAATCGTCGCGCCATCCCGGTGGACGATGCCTTGTTTGAAAACCCTTGGAACATCCGCGATGGAGAATGGAGTGCGGACTCGGCGGAGTATCAGATGGTTTACAACGAACGCGGCCATCAGGTGATGCGCATCGTGGGCATCCGCGGCGATTCAGGCTCCACACGGACCATCCTGGAGGAGCGCAGCAAGAGCTTCATTGACTACTCGCAGAAATACGAGTTCCGCCGCATCAAGCAAGGGAAGGAGTTTCTATGGGCCTCGGAAAGGAGTGGATACAATCACCTCTACCGCATCGATGCCGCCTCGGGCCGCATCCTCAATGCAGTCACGCAGGGAGCGTGGAACGTGCGTGAAATCATCGATGTGGATGAAGAAAAACAACGTCTCCTGCTCATGGTGAATGGTGCTCCGGGGTCGGATCCTTATCACAATCATTTCGTGAGGGTAAACCTGGATGGCAGCGGTTTCACCCGTCTAACGGCGGGCGATGGAAATCATTCGATCGATTTCTCACCGGCCCGCAAATGGATCGTCGCCACATGGTCGCGTGTGGATCAACCACCTGTCACCGAGATCCGCGATGCGGAGAGCGGCAAGCTTGTGGCCGAAATCAACCGCACGGATGACACGGCACTGATCAAGACCGGATGGAGCCGACCCGAACGTTTTGCAAGCAAGGGCCGCGATGGGAAAACGGAGATTTATGGTTATATCCTCAAGCCGCGCAATTTTGATCCGACCAAGAAATATCCGGTGGTCGAGGACATCTATGCTGGTCCACATGATTTCTTCGTGCCGAAAGGATACTTCACATGGTCGGGCGAAAATCAGATCGCGGAGTTGGGATTTGTCGTCGTGAAGATCGATGGCATGGGCACCAACTGGCGCAGCAAGGCCTTCCATGATGTGGCGTGGAAAAACCTCAAGGACTCGGGATTTCCCGATCGCATTCCATGGATCAAGGCTGCCGCAGCGACAAGGCCCTGGATGGATTTGGAACGCGTGGGAATTTATGGTGGCAGCGCAGGCGGCCAGAGCGCGCTCTCGGCGCTCTTGCATCATGGCGATTTCTACAAGGTGGCCGTGGCGGACTGTGGTTGCCACGACAACCGCATGGACAAAATCTGGTGGAACGAGGCCTGGATGGGCTGGCCGGTGGATAAGAGTTATGAGGACAGTTCGAATGTCGTTCACGCTCACAAGTTGCAGGGAAAACTCCTGCTCATCGTGGGTGAACTTGACGACAACGTGGACCCGGCATCCACCTCCCAAGTGGTGGCTGCCCTGCAAAAGGCCGGCAAACATTTCGATTACATGCCCATCATGAACGTCGGCCATGGAGCTGCGGAATCACCCTATGGCAAATTCCGCAGGGCAGAGTTCCTGACACGGCATCTGCAAGAGTGAGAAAAGAGGGCTTCGCGCTTCTCTTCGGCATCGACGCTCGATAGAGCGCCGCTACGGGCATCCCAGCATCGTCCGATCCACGGGGACAATTTCCTTGAATTGGCGCGCCGATTGCATGAGCAATGCTGTCGTTCATTTTAGGTTCATGTTTCAGACATCCTCACGTTCATGGCGTTCTGTATGCGCCTCATGGTTGCGTGCCCGTGCGAAGAATCGTATGGGGCTTCACCTCAGGCTCCACCCGAACCTTGGTTTCAGGGGCTTCGCCTTGGTGGCAACGTTGATGTTGCTGGTGCTGATCACCGTCGTGGCACTGGGCTTGTTGACCTTGGCATCGGTCGAGTTGCGGAAAGGCAGCCTGGAAACAGCCCGCATGCGTGCCCAGTCGAATGCGAGACTCGCCCTTGGAATAGCCCTCGGCAACCTGCAACGCGTCGTCGGCCCGGATCAGCGGGTGACCGCAAGAGCGGACATCGAAGGCAACACCACCCACCGCAATTGGCTTGGCGTCTGGAAAAGCACACGCAAAACCTCCACGGCGGAGCTGCCCGTCATGCGTTACAACGATTCCGAGCATGTCGTCGTCGATTCCCGGTCAGCGGATGGACTCACCTCGAAGGACCTGTTCGAGGGCTGGCTGGTTAGCCAAGGCGATACCGTGACGCCTGCCGCACCGGGTGCCGCTCTCACGACCATGGTGGGACCGGGTTCCGTGAAGGAAAAAACCGATGAGGTGGAAGTCCCTCTTGTGAGCATCAAGGAAACCTCAGGAAATGCCGGATCCTACGCATTCTGGGTTTCTGATGAATCACTGAAGGCAAGCGTCAACACCCCACCGGTGAAGCCCTCCACCACCGCGCCGGTGATGCAGGCAGGACGCTTCGGCATTCACGAATTGGATCAACTCGCCGCCACCGAGCAGGTCACCGATGAAAACCTCGCCAAAGTCATCGACTACCGCCAAGCCGCTCTGATCGGCACCACACCACCGAACGTTTGGAATCAACACTACCATTCCCTCGGAGCCCGCGCCGTCGCGGTGCTCAGCGATCCCTTGCGCGGTGGATTGAAGATGGATCTCTCCTCATTCATCGACAACCCGGTGATCCCTGCCAAAAGCGGACTTCTCACAGCGGTCAGCGAGACTACTCCTTTGCTGACTGGAGCGCGACGGAGGGCACACGGTCCCAAGATGGGCGTCTTGCGCGAGTTTGCGCAGCTTGCTTCCAAATCCAAGACCACCGACTTCAAGCCGGTCGCATCCGCGGCCACGGCAGCCCACGACAAATTCGGAGCTGCCCCCCGGATGAACCTGGCAAACAGCCAGCCGATCCATCCGGTGCTTGCGTGTGCGGAAATCTACACCCGCTTCGCCTATGTTCGCGGTTTTCTCACGGTCCATCTCTATCCAAGGATCATCCTCTGGAATCCTTATAACATGCCTCTGGAAGCCAGCACTTATACCGTGGATTTCAATATCTCGATCAACGACTCCATGGTGATCGAAAAACGAAACGGAACCACCACCGATGTGGTGGAGACCGCGTGGGACACCCGCAGCAACAAGAACAACCGCCCGAGTTTCACCCTTGAATCCACCGCGTTCAAGTCAGGCGAAGCGCTCGTATTTTCTCCCAAACCCGCCGGCGGAGCCATCGCCGGACGTGCGACGCCACTCGCCTTGCGCGGGGCAGGCTCCAATGTTCTGAGCGCAGAGGTCGATCCCAGCCTCCTCACCAATTATTATATCACGCTCACCCAACTCTCCACCCGGGGAGTCGATGCGACGGACCTGCCCGTTTATGCCAATCACAATCGCGGTGCATATTACTGGGTGGACATGATGGACTGG
>JALOTR010000018.1 GCA_025457805.1 Akkermansiaceae bacterium
CCAACTGCCGGTTCCAAGGGCTCCATTGCTGGTAGCAAGGAGAATTCCCGCGTTCACATCAGCCTTGCCGGAGAAACCGTTGGTGTTGGCGAGAGTGGCGGTGCCAGCTCCATTTTTGATGAGCGATGCAGTTGCGAACCAGTTGTTGAATTGTGCGCCCATGATCAGGGTGCGTCCGCTTCCAACGTCCCACGTGACGGCACCCACCGATACATATTCGCCATTGATGGTGAGGTCCCTGCTACCAGCCGCGATGGAGATCAAGGCCAAGCCGCTGTTTGCAAAGGCCGTATTCATGATCACCGGCTGGGCATTGGTGCTGTTGATCACGATGTCCTGGGAAAGGCCGTTTTCGAGATTCAGGCTGCCGATTCCGAAGTAGCCGTTGATGTTGACAGACGCATTGGCAGGTGTGCCGCCGAAACGATAGTCGTCCCATTGTGACCAGGTGTTTTCAGCCCAATTGCTGCCGTTGGTGAAATCCGAATCTGTACTGCCCGTCCAATTGTAGATGGCTGCCCGGGCGGGGCTGATCGCCGTGACAATGGAGGACGTGACGATGAGAATGAAACGCCCGCGACAGGGGAAGTTTTTGGGTTTCATGGAACTTGAGGGTCTTTTGCTAGCAAACTGCAATCATTGCACATTTCAGCGATCCAAAAGTATTCAAATGGTGCTCATCCGTCTATGACTCGAAAGCGTCATTTTTGGGTTTTCGACCTGTGGCGATCAGGGGCCTCCCGATGGGGAAAATCTGACGATTCAAGGATCTTTTCGGACACGCGCGAATGACGGGAAAGACGGCATTCATCCTTGAATCCAGTCGCGCTGGGTTCCACGGTTTTGCCATGAAGACCTTCTCTGCGGACTTGTCGAAGATTTCCTTATTGGTCGTCGATGATCATGCGATGGTGAGAATTGGTTTGAAGGCAATGCTGGCGTTGGAACCGGATTTTGCGGTAATTGCGGAGGCGGAGGATGCGGATGAGGCGGTGCTGCGTTTTCGCGAACACCGTCCGGACATCGTATTGCTGGACCTGAGGATGCCGGGTGGGACCGGGGTGGTGGTGGTGAAGCGGGTTCTCAAGGAGTTTCCCGCAGCCCGGATCATCATGCTCACCAGCTTCGATCTGGAGGAAGAGGTGTTTCAATCACTGGACGCCGGTGCCAAAGGTTATGTATTGAAATCCGTGGGGCGGGATGAATTGAACCATGCCATCCGCAAGGTGCATGGAGGCGAACGCTGCATACCGCCTGCAATCGAGCAACGATTGTCAGAGCGTGCGAAAAGCGAGCCGCTCACCACCCGGGAAATCGAAGTGCTAGATCACATGCGGCGTGGCCATTCCAGTCGCGAAATTGCAGCAGCTTTGGGGATCAGCGAGCACACGGCCAAAAACCATACACGGGCCATCCTGCGGAAGCTTCGTGTCTCTGACCGGGCGGAGGCCGTGGCAGCGGGATTCGAACGGGGACTTTTGCACGCGGGAAGAGGGTAGGGGGAGTTGAAACTTATGATTTCAGCCAGCTGATCATTCGGGCAGTGCCACGCTTGCATGGATGGTGGTGCCTTGGCCGGACTTGCTTTCGATTTTGACCTCGCCGCCCAGGCGTTTCATGCGTTCACGCATTCCTTGAAGGCCGAAATGGCCTTCGTTCAGGCCGGGGGCTTGGAGCGGATCAAAACCGGCGCCATCATCATGAACCCGGAGTTCCACCGAGCGATCGTGGAACTCGAGTGCGATGTGGATGTTCTGTGGTTGGGCATGTTTGATGGCGTTGGTCATGCACTCCTGCGAGAGCAGCAACAAATGTCCTGCAATGAAGTCCGGCAATTCACGTTCCTCACCATCCACCGTGACACTCGTCCGCACCGGATTGCGGGCGGAAAGCCCGGCCGCGACGTCGCGCAGGACATCCGCCAGATGACGGCCATTGAGTGCTTGGGCGCGCAGGTTCCACACGGAGCGGCGGACTTCTTCACGACTTAGTGCGAGAAGTTGTTTCGCCAATGCCAGATGCTGCATGCTGCGCTTGGGCTCGGATTCATGGAGCGCCTCGGAGACCACGAGTTGATAGGAAACGCCGGTCAATGCCTGCTCCACCGTGTCATGAAGATCCACCGCCATCCGTTCGCGTTCGCGCAGCGTGGCATCGAATTCGACTTCCGCATCACGCCTTGCACGGGTTTCCTGTGCAAGTGCGGCAGTGCGTTTGATAACTTGCTGTCTCAAGGATCTGGCCCAGACCAATGAGGCGAATAGGATGGATAATATCGCCCCCAGGGCCAAGCGGAGCCTTACCGATGTCCACCACGATGCAGCCTGAATGACAGCCACATCGTCCGCGCCGCGGACCAGCAACTCGATCCTGGAAGGGTCCGAATATCCGGGAACCGGCCAGGTCTCTGAGTAGTCAACCACACAAATGCCGCTGGTGGAGATGATGCTTCCGGGGCGCAAGCTATCCATCTGGCGAGTGGCATCCGGCGCAAGGATTGAAGCGGTGATGCTATAGCCCCCGCTATCCATGAACAAAAGGCGTGAGTCATCCTTCAGTTTCTCCACCTTTTCCAGACGTCCTGTTAGAGATATCAAACGGCCATCCCAATCATTGCGTGCGCGATCCTGCACCTTGCTTGCGGGGAGGAGAACCAACTCGGGAGAAATGGCGACCGGAGCGGGAACCGGAGCCTCGCCGGTTTTCTTGAGGATGGCTTGCTGCCACTCCACGAAGCGAGTCCGCACACCGGGAAATCCGACGGCCTCGACTTGATCGCCTACTTTGACCGATGAGTGTTTCGCCAGATTGACCCGCACCGCATGGTTCCCATCCTGGAGGTAAAGAAAGTTTCCGGGGTTCACCATGGTGACGGTGCCGCGGATGCGCTGGCGATGGAAACTGAGGCCTTCCGGCGAGTAAGGTTGGAGGCGGCCGAGATCGACAAGCGGAGTCTGGAAGGGATCCGCAGCGGGGGACCGGGTGATTTCAATTTCCCTCGCGCTGGTCATTTCGATGCGGACCCCGGCCACTTGGGCGCGTTCGTTGAAGAACGGGAAACAGACCCCGCGGACGATAACCTCGGCATCGATCAAGTCGTCGGGCTGCATGCCGCCCGACTCAAGAGCCAGCACCGAGACCCTGCCGAACTCCCCCGCCAGTTCGAGGCCGAAGCTTTCGATTTGATTGCGCTGTGTCACTTGTCGCACCACGCCTCTAATCTCCACGCGCATGCTATCATAACGTCCAGTGAGGAGTTGATTGGCGGTGACCGGGCGGGCGATGGGCAGCGGGCGCGTGCCGAGGATTTCCATGGAATGGAGCTTCACCACCGGGGCGAAACCTCCCTCGTCCGTCACCCCGGTGACTTCCACCCATGAAGAGACCGGAGGGGTTTTTCCCTTCGATGATCCATCGCCAGCGGTGATGTAAAGGCCGCCGCTTGCATCCTCGATCACGAAGTCACCTATCTCTTCCGGATAGGCAAAGGTTACCACTCCACGCACCTTCACCAGCTTGGCAAGCGCGGCATCCTCGCGGTCAAGCGCGTGAATCTGTGCCGGCGTCATCGAAAGCGCATCCTTGCCCAACGAGATGGGAGCTTGGGAAATGATGAATCCGGATAACATCATTCCAGAGAAAAGCGCCTGACACTGTCGTGGGGATCCACGCCGAAGATTCATGGCACTGGTCTCTTGTATTTTCCCTGTTGCGTCAATCGTCGTCTGGGCAGTGAGCAGGGCTCCGAGCAAGATGGCGCTCGTCGCGGATTGTTTGATCCCGGAGCGTTTCGATGCAGCGGCGGGTGATCGGATAGAGACGGATTGCAAGCAATGAGAGGAGACAGATTGCCGCGCCGATGACGAAAGTGACCATGCCGAGGTTCCAGATCGCCTGCGGGGTCTGGGTCACGGTCTTGCCGTCCTTCGGCACTTGATAGCCGATGCCGCTGAGGCACCAACCGGCGACGATGAGGCTGAAGGAAATGGCCATGCGCATGGCAAGGCTGAAGACCGACGAGTAGCCACCATCCTTCACCTCGCCGGTTTTCAGGCGGCGCACCTCGCTCACATCCGCCATCATCGCAGTGGAAACGGGCAGCATGATGCCGTTGCCAAACCAATAGGAGGCGTGGAAAAACACGAAGAGGATCAACGCGAGCGGCAGGGTGGTTCCGCCAATGGGCAAGGTGGCGTCCGGTTTCACCCAACCTGTTAGAAACAACACGGCGAGCATGATGTTTCCCGCAATACTGATGGTGCCGCCGATGAGCACCGCGCCTTTCTTGTCGAAGCGGCGGGTGAGTCCCATGGAGACCAGCGCGCCGAGCGCCATGCCGATCATGGTGCTGCCGTGGGCGATGGACTTTTGCCATGCGGGGAATTTCATGAAATCGTCATAAACAAACATCTGCAGGGAACTGACGATGACCATGCCGGCACACCCAACGAAGATGAAGATAAACACCCAGCGCGGATTCGGATCGGCGAGGATGGTTTTCATTTCGATGAGAAACTCCTTGATCCATCCTTGACCGGATGTGCGTGGCGCGTTGCTCGTATCCTCACGCCAGCGGAAGGTGAACACACAGACGAGGATGACGAAGACCGCAGTGGCAATGGCGAAGGCACCGCCCATGTGATGATAGTTTGCCTCGACGGTGGTTGCCTGTTCATTGCCTTTTCCACCGAAGAAAAACACCCATGCCATGGCAGGACCGGCGAAGTTGGCGGCCATGTTGAAAATCTGGCGGATGCCCTGAAGGCGCGAGCGGCCCTGATAGTCCGTGCACATCTCGAAACCAAGCGCCATGTAGGGAATGAAAAACATCGTCAGGCCCGTGCGCAGGAGCAGGTTCATCGTTACCAGATACCAGAAGATGCCCATCTGGCTGCCGCGGCTGAATTCGGGCACCGTCCAGATCAGGTAGGAGCAAAGCGCCATCAGCAATCCGCCCATGAACATGTAGGGATGACGGCGGCCCCACTTGCCGCGGGTGTTGTCGCTGATGTGCCCCATCACCGGCTCGGTGATCGCCTCCCAAAACACGGACACTGACATCGCGAGTCCCGCCCATGTGGGATCGAGGCCGAGCGACTTGGTATAGAACAGCATGGCAAACCCGAAGATGCCATTCATCACCAGGGAGTTCGCGCACTCGCCGAGCGAGTAGGTGAACATGCTGCCTGTCGGGCAGGTCTTGGGTTTTCGGGTCATGGGCGCTTGGTGGATGGCGTGTGGGGATTCGATCTGGCTTGCTGCTGATTCTGTTGGCGTGGGACTCGCGTGAAATACAACGATGATGGCATCAGGACGATCCTTGCGTTTTTACTTCCGCTCCATCCGGATGGCGGTGTGGACGGGGTTCCATGACGTGCCATCAGGAAGCGTGACGAGATAACCTGCCTTGTCCATTTCCAGACTGACCGGACTTCCGGATGGGAGCAGCGTTGCATTCCGGAAGCGTGCCCCATTGGCGGGCATGCCGATGCGAAGACGATTGCTGCCAGGTGGATTGAGGATGTGAAGATAAGTGATGGAGCCATCGGGTGAATCGGTGGCACCCCCCCACTCGACGGCGCGGACTCCCCAACCGATGTTTTTGAGTGCGGCGCCTTTTTGGGTGGGAAATGCCTTGCTGGCGATGGTGCCTTTGATGGAAGCGGCGACGGGTTTGATATAACTTGCGAAGCGGGTCATCGTTTCCGCCACGCCGGGTTCCCATCCTCCACCGGCATAAGGACCGGCGGCCCATTGCATGCCACCGCCGTGGGTGTTCGCACCGGCTTGCAGCACAGTGTAGCGGAACATGTCTTCCGCGGAATAAACCACGGTATTTTGCTCCGTTGCCGGCTTGGCCGCCCACCAGGTGGTGGCGAATACGGAGGCCACGGGGAGGTCCCATGCGGGCCATGCACCGCCATCGCGGTTCTCAAATTGCTGCCAGTGGTGATATTCCTTCACTCCCACATCGCATGAATAGATGGTCCCATAGTAATTCTGCTGCAGCACCAGATGGGGCGCACGCGATTTGATGGTTTTGCGCAGGCGCGGGTAATCGACCACGCGGTGGCTGTCTCCTGCGGAACTGCCTTCATCGAGAAACAAACCGGTGATGTCCTTGCCATAGCGGTCCACAAGTTCGGCATAGAGTTCGTTGGTGAAATCATTCCATTTCTGATAGTCGAATTCATTCCAATCCGGATCGCCACCCTTGCTGCCCATCCCCCAACCGGTTTTCACCCGATCCTCGCCATGCAGGTCATGGCCGTCGCGGGGATGGGTGTAGAGCACCAGCGGAATTCCTTTCGCCTTGAGCGCCTTGATCAGATCGCCGATCAAATCCCGCTTGCAGGCATGAGTGGGGAGTCCCCATTTGCGCATGGTTTCACTGGGAAAGAGCGGGTTGATGTTGGCATGCCAGGCGGTGAAAATCACATATTCCACCTGCCAGGCGGCCATGTCGTTTGCAAACGATTCGACATCGAAGGCGGCGGCGAAGGCATCGAAATTCTCAGGCTGCCCGCCGTTGCGGTCGATGGTGAGGCCGCCGCCCTTGCCGGCCCAGACGTAGTGAACGAAGAATCCGTATTTGGATTTCAGGAAATCCTGCGCAGGCTCTGCGTGTAGAGCCTGACAGAACAACAACGATGCGAGCCATGCGGCGAGAATGGATTTCATGAGGTGGTGATCAGGGTGACGGGACCGAAAAGGCCGGAGGGTGTTTGTTTCACAAACGCATACGGTGTGGGGATGCCCACGCTGTAATGGTTGGCAAGGGTGTTGGCGACGGTGATGGAAAGAGTGTTGCAGCCGGGTTGGAGAAAGGGTGTCAGGTCACAGCGCCAGGGTGGCGTCACCAAGGTGGCGGCGCTTTGCCCGTTCACGCGGACCTCTGCGGTGGCAGCCACGGTTCCGAGATCCAGATGGATGGACTGCCCGGGAAGAAGTTCTGTTAGATATGCATTCCTCTTGTATTCCACCGCTCCCGAGTAGGTCGCTAGGCCTTGGGCGCACCAGTCGCCCGCATGGATGACGCCGATCCCGCAGGTGAAGGAAACGGGCTCCGGCAGCGCGTCGCCCGCGTGCGAGTCCGCCGGTGCTTCCACGCGGATCGCGACTGCTTGCTGTTCCGCTGCGGAAGATTCGATCACGGCCCGATACCGAATGCACCCGCCCGGCATCGAAGCAAGGGGCGTGGCAAAGATTTCCTCTCCACCCACCCAGAGGCGGGCAGGGCCGCGGGTGACGAAACTCAACTCACGCAGGCCGGGCGGGCTCATGCACCGGAAGCGGATGGCGCGTCGTCCGGCACCCGCCAGAAGACATGGCTGCGGCGCGGCGTCATCGGTGAACCAGCGGAGTGCAAGTGTGCCTGCATCGGGCGGCGATGGATCGAATGCGACAAACGCCCGCGTCCGCTGTCCGTCCGGCTGGACCAACTTGATCCAAAGATCGTTTGCTCCCTCGCGGAGTTTCACCCGCGTCGTCACTTCATCACAATGATAGTGAGGGATGTTCCATGGCGAATGGATGCCCGGAGTCATGCTGCCCGTTTGGCTCACCACGGATTCCCCATTGAGCCAAACCTGATAGATGCAACGGGCGCCAGTGACCAATGTGTGCTCGCCGGCAACCCGAACCACGACCTTTGCCCGCAGATACCAGACCGTGCCGACCGTGTCCGAGTGGAAATCCAGATATTCATCCGGGACGCTTCCCTTGAGTCCGTGAGGCCCGCTGAGCCAATCGGTTAGATGTGGATCCTTCTCGATTCCCCAGCGGCGGGAAATGACATAGGGCCGCCAGTCCGCGTGATTGCCGCCTGCCATGAGGGACGCCTCGATCGCCGCAAAATCGGAATCCGGTGAAAAGGGTCCGCTGCTTTCGAGTCGGGGTCCGAAGGAAAACGTGGTCTCAGGCCATGACGAGTCATCGAAGTCCGGACGCACCCAATCGCCATCCTCCACAGTCTCGTCGTGATATCGAAAACGTCTCGCCTGCGGACCGAGGATTTCCGGCGTCGCAGGCAGACTGAAATCGCCGTGGCGGTTGTCGAGTGCCGGATGGACGAGCGACTCCCAAGGTCCATCAAGAACCTGAGTGCGGATGATTTCCGGTGTTGCACGATCCGGTGTTTCCTTCAAGCGACGCTCGGATGTGCTCACGAAGATTCGGGCCTCTCGGGCGGCGAGATCCACTGTCAGATCATTCGAGTTAGAGTAGGGGCTGATTTCCGCATTCCATGCATTCCAGTGATCGTATCCGGCCTCGCCTCTGAAATGGACTTTTGCTCTAACTGACCCGCCGGACGGGTTGAAAACATAATACAAGTCACGGTCTCCGAGATGCCGATGGAGGACTTGCAAGGGCACGCTCGTGGTGACGTCGCGTTCGATGAACCCGTTGATTGTCTCCAGCACGGCGGGATAGGCGCTACGGATGAACATCGCCATACCACCGCCGGGATGGGACTTGGCATGTTCAACCGAGTCATCCGGCGAGCCGAAGATTTGATCTAACAGAAATCGGAGATTCGGATCATCACGGCCCAGTTCATCACTGGCGGAAGGCAGACATCCGAAGGCGATGACAAATCCGCCGGGGTGCACAAATTCGAGCGCATTGCGGATCAAGCTCATCCGCACGGCCTTCATGGCGGGGAAAACCAAAACGCGGTATTCGGCATCCGCCACTTTCAGCAACGCATTGCCTGGTTCGGCCTTGGCGAGGGATTCAAAGTCGATGAAGTCAAAGTCGCAGGCATGATCGAAGAGATGCTTGCCGAGACCGAATGCGGTTTCCTCCGGCCGGGGTGGGCTGATTCCGTCGTTGCCGATGGGCTCGTTTTCCACGTGGGCGACCACACTGGAAAGTGCGGGATCCGCTGGCTCCGCCTCGAGTGCGGCGATCGGATAGACAATCGCCACATCGCAGCGGTGAACGCCCTGCGAGAGCAAGCAACAGGTGCGGGTGAGGTAATCATTCAGAGTGGCGCTGTGTTGCCAATACGGTTGGCGGAAGTGAAAATCCGGCGGAGCCCACTCCCACCAACCGCCGCGCGTGGAGTAGTAGAGGCCGTGGAGGTTCACAACCGTCGCGCCACATGCGAAGTCCTCGTTGATCGCTGCGACGACATCGGCCGGTGTGGTTCCCCAACCGCTGGAGTGGAAGGCTTCCACCCATACCCGCGGCCGCTGATAGAGATGGGCGATCGAACTGTTTACCTTGAGCCCTTTGAAGGAGCGGGCACCATCCAGTTTCGGATCATCACAACCGGGTGCGGAGAACCATCGCATCGTTCGGAAATAGTCGGCATAGTAAGCACGACCTTCCGCGATGCGGCCGCGGCCGCAGTTATCATGGCCGAAAAGAATGCCGCGCTCCTCATGCCAGCGGAACACGGGTTCGAAGAAGCGCTCCGAGATGAGGTTGGAAACGAGGTCTGAGTAATCGAGGCGGAATTTCTCGGTGATCGGGCCAAGATCATGCCACAGTGCGGGGAGAAAGGGACCTGCATCGTATCCTGCGCGCCGCCGGAACTCGGCCAGCAACTCGCCGGACCAGAATGGCATGCGGCCGCCGAAATCCAGTTCGTCCTGAAAGAAGAGATCGAGGGTGATTCCAAGTTCGTCTCCGCACTCCCGTTCGAATGGAGAGAAAAATCGTTCAATGACCTTGCGAGCCGCCTCCGGGTGCAGCGGATCGAACGGAGATTTTCTAACAAAAACCAATGCGACCAGCCACTCGCCGGGTGGTGCTTGCCACTGCAGGTTTCCGCCTCTTACTGACGAGGACAAGTCCACCGCCGCCGACGCTTCGGCCATTTCATCACGCAGCGGATAGGCCCAGGCACCGATGGCATGGCAATCGGGTACGACGGAAAGATTCACCGGTTTTCCCTTGGTTTCCCGTGCTGTGACACAACTCAACTGACCGCCCTGCATCCCGGGAGTTTCGTTGCCGATTGCCGTGAGAACCGGTTCCATCAGGTTGTAATCCTGGAAACCCACAGTCATCCCGCGCTCGCGGCAGGCAGCGAGGAACCAACGGAAAAAATCCCACCACTCGGGCGAGAACAGGGCGGGATCGCCCAAATCGCAAGTGCCGTCCGGCAAGTGGGGATAGCTGACCACGGTGCGCCTCACACCCTGACTGCAAAGCTGGTCCAGTTGCCAGGTCACCCGCGCCCGATCCAAGCGGTCTCCCACCCACCAATAAAACGGGACCGGCCCATACTCGGCAGGCGGTTGCTGGAATCGGTCTTGCAGGGAAATGCCGGTCATGGTCGCGTCCCGGGCTTCCGACCGCGGACGTGACAACTGCATGGGAAATCCGAAATCACGAAGCACCTTGGGGATGGTGGCAGTTTACCCCTCCCATTGCCATGGACGAATCTCCGGAAAAATTGTATTTTTCCAACAAGCTGGCGATTGGCAAGTGCGCGGATTCGGAGGGGGCTTTGTTAGAATTCATCGAAGGTGATCTGCGAGTCTGCAACGCCGAGGTCACGGAGCATCTTTTGGCATGCCTTCATCATTTGCGGCGGACCGCAGAGGTAGAATTCGATCGCTTTGGGATGCGGGTGGTTTTTCAGGTAATGCTCGAATACCACCTCATGGATGAATCCGGTGCGACCCTTCCACCCGTCTTCATCGAGCGGTGAGGAAAGCGCGGGATGATAGGAGAAATTCGGGAATCGTTGAGCGATGGATTCGAAGTGATCCTGATAGAACAACTCCTGTCGCGAGCGGGCACCATACCAGAAGGAAACCTTGCGCGAGGTCTTTTGTGTTTCGAACAGGTGGGTGATGTGCGAGCGCAGCGGGGCCATGCCGGAGCCACCGCCGATGTAAACCATTTCCTTCTGGGTCGGGCGGATGTGGAAATCGCCGAAGGGGCCGACTGCCGCGACGGCATCGCCGGGGCGCAGTGCGAACATCCAGGCCGAGCCGACGCCGGGCGGGCAGTCCTGACCGGGTGGCGGCGTGGCGATGCGGACGTTGAGGCGCAGCAGCGATTCCGAGCCGGGATCGGAGGCGAGCGAGTAGTTGTTGAGCTTGCCGCTCTCGGAGTTGCGGGCGACGAGTTCGTTCACATGCTGGGTGCGCCAGACTGTGAGAAAGGGCTCGGGGATGTCGAGAGAGCTGAACTGGATTTCACCATAAGCAGGGATTTCAAACTGGAGGTAATCGCCGGGTTGGAAGGCGACCTTTGACTCAGGCTCCAGCACGATCTCGCGAATGAAGGTGGCCACGCTGCGGACTTCGCGCACCTTGAGGCGGAGGCTTTCCTGCGGTCGGGCTCCCGCGCCGCCGGGCTTGGTGACGCAGAGGAAGAGGCGGCCGCTGCGGGCTTCGACCGGATAGGTGGCGAGGCCGCGGCAGATCGGCGCGCGGGCGGGCGAGCCGTCTGTTAGATGGAAACGGCCATTGTGTTTAGGGCACTCGATGGTGCCGGCGATGACGAGGCCGTCGGCAAGATGATTGTTGCCGTGGGTGCAGATGCCATCGGTGGCGTAGAGTTTGCCATCGTGATCGCGGATCACCGCGAAGGTCCTGCGTCCGTGGTCGAAGCGGATCACATCGCCCTTGGGCAGGTCGTTTTCACCGCCGACTTCGACCCATCCGTGAGCATCGGGTTTGGCATCGGAAATGCGGCCACCTCCAGCGGGTTGTTCCTGCGCTGGCGGCAGGGTACGTTTCACATGATAGGCCGGGTCCTTGACCTGGCGGAGGACGGCGGGCAGGAGTTCTTTCCAAGCGGAAAAGATGGAGCGGTAGGGTGGCGGGCAGTCTTGACGGATCGTTTCATGCAGCTTCGGCAGCGCGTGGTAGGGGACCAGCGGGAACATGTGGTGCTCCACGTGATAGTTCATGTTCCAATAGATGAAGCGGCTGATCGGGTTCATATAAACCGTGCGGCAGTTGAGGCGGTGGTCGAGCACGTTCTCCGCAAGGCCGGCGTGTTGGGTCGTGTTGTGCACGATCATCAACCAGGTGCCGAAGAAGTTGGGCAGGGTGAAAAGGAAGATGGGAATCCAACTCTGGAGTGCGATGGCGGACGCAATCACCGTGAGATGCAGGGCAAGGCAGATGCGGGCGTTGCGATGGATTTTCGAATACTCACTTTCCGGGATATATGTCTTTTCCGCATCGGTCATGCGGCCAAAGGAATGGCGGAGGAGGCTGGGGAAATAGCCGAGGTATCCGCCGATGTTGAATACGCTGAGGGCGAGCCCCTTCAGATCGGGCGGGCGCGGGATCTGGATCTCGG
>JALOTR010000521.1 GCA_025457805.1 Akkermansiaceae bacterium
AAAGGAAAAATGGACAGCCCCGCCGCCACGCCGCTGGGCCCGTGTGCGGTCGCCTTCGTCGGCGATGAAGTGTTTGAACGAAGTGAGCAGAAAGGCCCGGAAGCGACCCCTTGCCGGATCGGCGAGACGGAGCGTATCCTTTGTCAACAGATAGGCGAAGAAGGATTGCGTCAAATCCTCGGCATCCTCCGCCTTGATTCCCCTTCCCCTGCAATAGACCCACAGCGGCTTCCAATAGAGCCGGCACAAATGATCGAGCGCCACCTGTTTGGAACCCGGCTCCCCATCGCCTGCCCGCAAGACCAGCGACCACAAGGTGGTCTGGAACCGCGAGTCGGGGGGATCAGCATTCATGAAAGCATATCTATCCAATCGATTGTGCCCTGCCAAGAACGGAGTCGCGGACTTCAATTCCCGACAAAACCCAAGCCCGGCTCCACCCAAGCGGCGGTAATCCTTGGTCCTACAAGCTATGGACTTGCCAAGATGATGATGCCGCCCAGACTTGCTGAAGAATCAAAAACAGAACCGAGTTCTCATGAAACTACTGATCCTATTTTTAAGCTGCGCGGCCTTCATTCAAGCGGCTGAGCGAAAGCCCAATTTCATCTTCGTCATTGCCGACGATCATCGTTGGGACGCCATGGGCGTGGTGCAGAAGGAACATGGCGAGAAGGGCCGCTATCCTTGGTTTGAAACACCGAGCATGGACCGGCTTGCTGCGGATGGCGTGCGTTTCCGGAATGCATTCATCACCCACTCGATCTGCTCACCCGGCCGGGCCGGATTTCTGACCGGACAATACACCCACACCAATGGCGTGATGGACAACAATACTCCCTTGTCCGACAAGGCCGTCACCCATGCGACGCTGCTTCGCGACGCCGGATACCGGACGGCTTACTTCGGGAAATGGCACATGGGCAGCCAGCGCGAGCGTCCGGGATTCCAGCATTCTGCGAGTTTCATCAATCAGGGAAACTATCAGAATTGCCCGTTTCTCATCAACGGAGTGAGAACCCCCACGAAAGGATGGGTGGACGATGTCAGCACGGATTTTGCCATCCAATGGATCAAGGAAAACCAGGACAAGCCCTTCTCCCTGATCCTCGGCTTCAAAAGTCCCCACAACAAACGGGGTGGAGCAAGCCTGCCGGAACGTCTGCGCAAGCTCTATGCAGGCAAAACCACCCGCCGGACTCCGAACAGTGAGATTGCCGCCGTGTATCACAAGCCGCTCACCGATGCCGACAAAGGCAAGGAGCGCGGACTGTCCGCAAACTATGTGCATCTCGATTATCTCCGCCACATCAAGGGCATCGATGAAAATCTCGGCCGCTTGCTGGACGCGTTGGATGATTTGAAACTCGCGGAAGATACCGTCGTCGTTTACAGCAGCGATAACGGTTATTATCTCGGCGAGCGGGGTCTCGGCGACAAGCGCGCCTTGTATGAAGAGGGTATCCGCATTCCCTTCGTGGTCCGCTATCCGCGCCTGTTTCCGAAAGGCAAGCTCGTCGATCAGTTGGTCATCAACCAGGACCTCGCCCCCACCTACCTCGATCTCGCGGGACTTCCCGCCCAGGCCGGGATGCATGGTGCGAGTTTCAAGGAACTCGCAAGTGGCGGAAAACCAGAAAACTGGCGCACTTCATTTCTCGCCTACTACCGCAAGGAACTCGGAGATACTCCCACCTGTCACGGCATCCGCACGGAAAACGCCAAGCTGATCGTTTATCCGAATCGCCCGGAATGGACGGAGGTTTATGACCTCAAAAACGATCCCTACGAGCTGAACCGCCTCCCTGCCGACGGCCCGCTTGCGACCAGCCTCCGGGCCGAGCTTGAAGCGAAAATGAAAGCCGTGGGTTTCAAGCCTTGAGCGGATCCCTGCGGGATGAAAAACGCTGTCGTGGCCTTCATTCCACGACAAATCCCCCCAGCCGCGGCCATGGATCGCTCCCGGATCGGAATTGTGACCATTTCGCCACTTCAAAGATCGGACATCATGGCCCGCGATGTGCTGGATTCATTGCGAAAAAAACCGCAAGGATCTCCAATGAACGAGTCCTCCCAAAGATCCGGCAGCATGACGCTGCGCGAATCTTCCTCCCCGACTTGTGAAATCCATGACCCTGAAGGTCGCCTATTCCATCCGAATTCCCGTTATCAGCCTGCTATTTGGGGGCTGCTCCCTGTTCATGGCCACGGCCCAGGAGGCCAGCCCCGGAGGCGGGGAAATCGTGGTGGTGGAAAACGAGGTGGACCGCTCGCCCGCCCAGACCGCATGGACCAAAGCCAAGCCCGGCGACCGCATGCAGTGGGCCGAGCAGGTGCGCACCGGCGAACTCAGCCGGGCGGCCATCGAGTTGAGCACCGGCGGGGTCCTGCGCATCAGTGAGTTCACCCAGCTCCGCCTCCAGCCGCCGCCGACCGGGCAGCCGGGCGCACGGAGCAAGATCGATTTCGGCAAAGGCGTGGCCTATTTCCTCAGCCGCACCGAGGCGGAGGCGGACATCGAGACGCCATCGGCCAGCCTCAACATCCGCGGCACGGAGTTCGTGATCGAAGTGGCGGCCGACGGCACGACCACGGTGACGATGGTGGATGGCGCGGTGGGTTTGAAAAACGGCCAGGGCGGCATCGAGTTGGCCAGCGGCGAACAAGGGATCGCCGAGCCCGGCAAGGCCCCGCGCAAGACGGCCGTGCTGGATGCCTCGGAAAAGATCCAGTGGTTTCTCTACTACCCGGGCATCGCCGACCCCGCGTCGTTTGCAAATCTCAAGGGCGGGCGTTTCGGGAAATCGCTGGCCGCCTACTCCGAGGGCGATCTGTTAGAAGCGCTCGCGCTCTTGCCGCAGGCCGCCACGGCCGAGGAATACCGGTTTTCCGCTGCGGTGAAACTTGCCAGCGGCCGCATCGACCAAGTGGAGGCGGATCTCCGCAAGGCGGGCAGGCATCCGGTGGTGGACTCGCTGCGACTGCTCATGGAAGTGGTCAAGAAACCCGCTGCCGACATGAAAAACCTAAACGCTCCGCCAACGGCTGAAGGGCAGGTGGCGCTTTCTTATGCCCTGCAATCCGGCGGCAATCTCCAGGGCGCTCTCGATGCGGCGAAACAAGCAGCAGAAATTTCCCCCGGCTTCGGGCTGGCCTGGGCGCGGGTGGCGGAGTTGGAATTCGGCTTTGGCCGCAATGAGGAGGCGATCCGGGCCATCGATCGCGCGCTCGAACTTGCGCCCCGCAATGCGCAGGCGATCGCACTCAAGGGCTATCTGGAAATGTCCAACAACCGCATCGATGCCGCGCAGCAATGTTTCTCCCAAGCCATCGCCATCGACCCCGC
>JALOTR010000522.1 GCA_025457805.1 Akkermansiaceae bacterium
AAGCCCATCGAGCAGCCGCTTTTCGTGTTGAGGTTTCAGCTCACTTAGGTCGTTGATCACTCCTGCGGTGAAGCGCTGCCGCAACCCGGGCGGAGAGTGTTCAATGACCCATTTCGTAAAATCCGGGTCACCTCGCACCACGCGGGCCGTTTCATTTTCGAGTACATAGTCCAGGCCGCCTGGTTCATGATGCTTGCCGGTTACCGTGAAAAACTTGAGAAGCATATGCGTAGCAATTGAGTTAGAGTTTTTTCCTGGTTTTCCAATTGGGCGTGTAGATCCGCAGAATCCCCCTCCGTCGCGATGCGGCGCGTCCGCTTCACCTCCACGAAGTGGGCGTGCAACGCATGCATGACCTGTCGTTTGCCGGGGTCTTCAAGGGCAGTCATCTTAGGTGCGGGACTTCCCAAGAGGAAGGCACGGGCGACGGCGGGCGCTCCTCGACCGTGCGTGGCCTTGATTTGCAGTTTCTCCTTCTGGAAAACCCTAATCTGGATTGCCTTGTCGCGTTTCTCTCCCTTGCGGTTGCTGGCGAACGGCTTTTTGTCATTGCTAGTGACTTCCGGCTTAGCTTTCATGGCGCTGGCCCTCCTTGTTGGGTTCCCCGGATTTTCCGGACGGTTTACGACTCCGGCGCGGCCTGTGTGCCTTGGTGGCATCGGCCAGAGCGGTGATGATCAGCTCAGTGTTGATACGCTCAATCAGGTGCTGACGGAGCGATTGGACACACTGGTCTGCGATTGGGCTGATCCGCAGATCAATCCCAAGTTTCTTGTAAGCCTCCTGGGCGTCGATTTCGATGATGTAGGTTTTCATCACAGAGGTTCAGCGCCCGTGAAATAGTGAAATCATCTGACCCCATCCGGGTCTGGATCAGGATCGCGCCTCAAAAAATCGAAGCCTCATTCCCGTCTCACAGTGAGACGGTTTGTCCAGACACATTACGGGTTTGGACATTTTCCGATTCAGCCATACCAAGCGGCCATCAATCTCATAGCAGAATGCCTGCGACTTCCTTTGCTTCAAAACGCTCTCAAGCCGGCTTCTACCAATCGGCTTGAAAATCCAGAGGAGAAACTGGCTTCAGGGGCAAACGGCAAACGACATTATTATTAATAATAATGTCGTTTGAGTCGCTCGGCCAAAAAAATTGTGACTATAGCCCGGATTTCTGATGAATTTTTAAGTGCATGAATAAACTTCCAGCAACCGCATCCATCCAACCGAACCTAGAATACTTGGCGGCAGTTGACGTGCTTCGACAGCACCGTATTCCGAGGTTGCCATGTCGGGGTTGCCATTGCCTCCACGGGCTTTGTTGTCGACCATACCGACCCTCGAATGGCTATCATAGGGCCCCGCACTCAATCCGCTCCTCGCAAGGTCCACAGCGCACCATGACAAGTTTGCTGGCTTCCTCGGCCGGTCACTTGACCACCCTGGGTCGCGTTCACGGATCGGCCGTCTGCTCTGCGGAATTTCTTAAGAGCACGAGGAGAGCGTCAAAATCCTGATTGTGGTCGGGAACTTCACCTCGGCCGCGGGCGCGATGCGCCACCAATACGAGGCCGTCGTCCGGGGGCTGTGGACATTTTGTGGAAAATCCCTGCGATCCAGATGGATTTCGATGACACTTGACCTTTGCGGAGCCCCCCGCATCCAGAACCACCCGTGTTCGAATAAAGTGAGTGTTGGGTGAGCACTCCAAAATTTTGCTAGGCTTCAAATCCCTCTAAGTGATTGATTATGAAGTGGTCGGGGCGGCCAGATTCGAACTGACGACTTCCTGCTCCCAAAGCAGGCGCTCTACCAGGCTGAGCTACGCCCCGCGACGCGCGGACCCTTGGCGAAAGGTCGGACCGAATCAAGAACTTCTTCTCCATTTTTGAAAATCGTGGTTTTGGGCACACCCACTCTGAAACCACCTGCCAAATTCCCGCTTGGCAGATTCCCCGCCAGCCTCCATGTTCCAGCCAACGACAGGGGTGCTCGCCGATCGCTGAGCCGAGATTTTCCGACGCGCGGAAAAGACCCTCCGAACCTGACGCGGGTCATGCCGCCGTAGGAAGTCGAGTCCCGCCAACTCCCCTTCCCTCCGGCCGTGCCTCATCCGCACGGCCTTTTTCTTGCTCTCAACTCTCAACTCTCAACTCTCAACCATCAACTCTCAACCTCTCCCAAAATGATCCGCCCCGAAGAAACCACCGGCACCGTCAGCCCGAGCGCCGAAACCCATGATGCCTCGCGCTCCCCTCTTCCCGCCTCCAGCCGCGTTTACGTCGAGGGGCAGATCCACCCGTCGGTCCGCGTTCCGATGCGCGAGATCACGCTCTCCGATACCAAATCCTTCAACGGCCGCATCGAGAAAAACGATCCCGTCCGCGTCTATGATTGCTCCGGCCCATGGGGCGATCCTTCTTTCACCGGCACTTCCGACCAAGGCCTGCCCGCTCTCCGCCGCGAGTGGATCCTCGCCCGCAACGATGTGGAAGCCTACGACGGACGCCCCGTCCAACCGCAAGACAACGGCTATCTCACCGAGAAACACGCCGAATACGCCTCCCAATCCGAGCGCGCCAACAAGTTCATCGAGTTCCCCGGCCTCACCGCCGAACGCCGCCGCCCGCTCCGCTCGACCGGCACACCGGTCACCCAGCTCCACTACGCCCGCCAAGGCATCATCACTCCTGAAATGGAATTCATCGCCATCCGGGAAAACATGAAAATTGCCGATTTGCGATTGAAGATTTCCGATTTGAAAGAGGACATCGTCCGCAATGATCTCGGGAAACAGCACAACGGCTCGCATCAGAATTCTTCCTCTCAACTCTCAACTCTCAACTCTCAACCCGACTACACCCCCGGCATCTTCAAGCGCTTTCCGCAGCGCATTCCGACCGAGATCACGCCGGAATTTGTGAGAAGTGAGGTCGCCGCCGGCCGTGCGATCATTCCGCTCAATGTGAACCACCCGGAATGCGAACCGATGATCATCGGCCGCAATTTCCTCGTCAAAATCAACGCCAACATCGGCAATTCCGCCGTCGCCTCGTCCATCGAGGAAGAGGTCGAAAAAATGCGCTGGGCCACCAAGTGGGGCGCGGACACGGTGATGGACCTGAGTACCGGCAAAAACATCCACGCCACCCGCGAGTGGATCCTCCGCAACTCCCCGGTCCCCATCGGCACCGTGCCGATCTATCAGGCACTCGAAAAAGTGAACGGCAAGGCCGAGGAACTCACCTGGGAACTCTATCGCGACACCCTCATCGAACAAGCCGAGCAAGGCGTCGACTACTTCACCATCCACGCCGGCGTCCTGCTGCGCTTCGTCCCGATGACCGCC
>JALOTR010000523.1 GCA_025457805.1 Akkermansiaceae bacterium
CGCGGCTTGAAGCTTGCTGCAAGGCGGCGCAGCGGATGTGTTCGCTCCGTCGGAGGGCGGAAGATCCCAAGCCTTGGTTTTACTCCGGGCTCTTCAGCCTTGCCACGGGCGAAGAAGCCGCGCGTTACCTCGCGACCCACCGCGTCACCAAAGCCGCCATTCCCGCCACCGCCGGCGATCCGGATGTGGAACTCTGGCTCGATCGCGTAGGACCGGAAACTCAGGCTCTCATGCAACGCCTCCGCGATGCCATCTCCAGCCTGCATCCTCAATGAATATGACGAATCTTGGGTTTTGATGACACTTGGAATCGGCAACCTCAGTTGCCGGTGATGGCATAGTGGTGGTGGAAATAAAATTCCCGCATCAGGAAACCCAACTTTGATCGCAGGGATCGATATCGCGTCGTTGGGGTGGGCGAGGAACAAGCCTTGATGCCGAGATCCTCCGCCATCCACATTGCCCGGCTCATGTGGAGAGGATCGCTGACGAGAATGGCGGATTTCATTCCGTGCGCACGCATGACGGCGGAAGCTTCTAACAGATTCTGCTGTGTGGTCCGCGACTTTTCCTCGAACAGGACGTCGACGGAAGGAAGCCCCTTTGACGTCGCGACCGCATGCCCGACAGCGCCCTCCGAATGTTTTTGGCCTTCGCCAAAGCCACCCGTGAAAAGGATTTTGGGAGCATGGCCGGAGCGATAGAGATCGATCCCATGGCGGATGCGCTCGGCAAACACCGGTGATGGCGCAGCGCCCTTTACCGCCGCACCCAGAACAATGATGCAGTCCGCAGGCCTTGCCTGATCCTGGGTGCCAAAGCGCCAGATCCAAGCCGAAAGAAACACCGACCAAAGAAGGCCCGCCAGCAGGATCCAAAACCCGATTTTCCTGATGCGTTGTCGCATTGCAAAAGCTTCTGCCATCATCCCCGTTTCGGATCAAGCCCCCTGCAACATCTCTTCATTTCTGGGGGAGCAAAGGTTCAGGCCAGGTGAGAGGAGCTTCGATGACAGCACGCATTTCCACATGCTTTTCCGGATACAAATAAGCCCGACTTCTTAAATGGATTCCAGCGAGATCCGAGGATGATTTTGCGTCTTGGGGTGGCTATTTTGTCACGACCACGCGCCAGGTGGCGGCGAGGGTGAGGAGGGCTCCGAGGATTTCCATGGTGGAGAAGGTCTCGCCGAAGCAGAGGAATCCGCCGACGCCCGTCATGACGGGCAGGATCATCTGGATGGACGAGCCCCGGGCGACGGACATGTGTTGATAGGCTTTGGTCATTTCCAGTTGGGCAATGCCCACGACGACGCCAGCGAGGGCAAGGCCGAGCCAAGCCATGGGGGGCAGGGCGGGCAAGCGCACGGCGGTGGGTGCGGCGATGACCAGAGTGTAGAGCGCCTGGGAGGCGAAAATCGTGGACGCATGTTCCTCATGCCGGAGACGCCGGATGATGACCACCACCCAGCCTGCCCCTGCGGCACCTGCGAGGGCGAGCAGGTCGTAGGGCGAGGGTTGGAACAATTTGCCATCGTTGTTGAGGAAAATCGCGAGGCCGACCAAGCCGACGAGCATCCATAGCAGGGCGGACCTGCGGATTTTTTCCTTCAACCAAAGGGCCGCGATGATCGAGCCAAACACGGGATAGGTCAGATTGAGGATGACCGCCCGGGCGGCTCCCAATTGCACGATGGTCACATAAAAAATCACGATGGCCACTCCGCCGATCACACCGCGGAGCGCGACAAGCGGGTTGGCAAACAGGCGCGCTACCTGCAATCCCCTTCCCCCATACCATGCGAAGGCCACTCCAAGGCCGATCACTCCACGGAACAGCGATGCCATCCAACCATCGGCCGCCGGGTAATGCAGCGAAAGGGCGCGGACAATCAGCGTGTTCACCGCAAAAAGAGCCACGGAGCTCAGCATCAGCGTCACGCCCTTCGGATCGGGGTGGCTGTCGCATGGGGATGGGGATGTCATGGTGGTTTCGGGGATTTCCGAAACGTTCCGGCGGCGGGCGGGACTCATGATCATCCCCGGAAACCCGCTGCCTGTGGCGCGTTCCGGAAGAATGATGCGGTCTCAGCCGGCTTCACACTCCACGCGCCATCGCAGGCCGCCAAATCATGGCGACAAGGACGAGAACTCGGAGGGAAATGACGGAAAACACGGCGCCGGGGTGTGACAGCGATGAGGCTGGAAGGCAATGGGAAACTGGAGTTTGAAGCCCGCGATGGGAAATCAGGCAACTTTTTCGTCACCTGTATTTCTTGGTGTGAATGCCGCGATTTCCTGATCCAATCCGTGAGCGGATCGCGGATCAATGATGGATCGCTTACCGCCATGTTTCCCAAAATCCCTTCACCGATTTCCTTTATGAAGACCTTTCGCTTCCGCCAGCTTGGAGTCTGGCAACGAGTCGTGCTGTCCCTGGCGGCGATGTTGATGTTTGGCATAGCGAGCGTGGTGGAGGCATCGCCCGGGCCCTTGAAGATGCTGCCGCTGGAAGTTTCGCAAGACCGCAAGCAGGCCGTCGTGGCCGTGCCGGCAGGCTACGGGATGGTGGCATTGCAGCGATTCGAGCCTGGCGCAGGCTGGAAGAGAGTTGCCGCCAAAGCCGCGCGGCAGGGGAAACTCCGCTTTCCTCTTCCCGCTGCTCCGGCGACCACCCGCTGGCGCGCCATGGGCCGGGTGGACGTGAAATCAGGCAACAACGGCAAGTTTCCCGCCGCTTTCCTCAAGGGAAACAACCAATTCGGCCCGCTCAAAAACGCCTCCTCCGGTGGCGGCATCTTCCCGGGCGTCTCGATGCTGGCGGGAAATTTCGACCGCAATCTCATGCAGGATTCCGCCACTCCGCCAGCACCCGGGGAGGAACCGGTGGAGGCAGACATTTGGAAGATTCAGGGAAACACCGTCTATTTCTTCAATCAACTTCGCGGCCTCCAGGTTCTTGATATCTCCACGCCCACCGATCCTCGCCTGCTGGCATCGCTTCGGCTCCCGGCGGTGGGGCAGGACCTCTACCTGCTGCCGGGCGGCACAGCCACCGAGCAAACGGTGGTGCTGCTCACCCGCGGGACATCGGAGGGAGGCGAGGAACGCACCCGCATTCATCTGGTGAAGGTGACAAAAGGCAAAGCGGAAGTCATCTACACGCAATCGGTCCGCGGCTCGCTTGCCGACAGCCGCATGATCGGCCAACGGCTCATCCTCGGCACGACCGAATGGCGATGGAACTCCGGCGACAACGAATCAAATACATATCTAACCGAATGGAACCTCGCGCCTGACCAGGCTCCGAAAGCGATTTCCGAAACGCACATCCAAGGCACCTATC
>JALOTR010000524.1 GCA_025457805.1 Akkermansiaceae bacterium
AGATGAAAACGACGGACTCGCGGTTGGCGGCATTTCCCTCAGGGATGCTGTGAACGCACAGGCGACCGATCCGGTGGAGTTCATCCAATTCGCACCCCAGCTCAATGGCGGGACCATTGTTTTGAACCAGATGGTAGGAAGTTTCCTCCATGATCTTGCCATTGATGCCGGCGATCTTCCATCCGGCATTCGCATTTCGGGGAACGACCTATCACCCATCTTCCAGTTCGTCTGGTGCAGGGCCTACCTCAGAAATCTCACTCTGGAAAAAAGCAACACCGCGGCCGTCACCGTGGCCGATACCTTTCTGGAGATGCAGGATTGCATCCTCCGCGACAATCACAGCAGCACCTCAGGCGGAGCGCTCAAAACGATTGGCAGCCTATCGACTTTCGCCATTCTTAGAAAATGTCATTTCGATGCCAATACGAGCGATGGCGCGGGCGGTGCCATTTCCAACGAAGGGGTGATCCATGTCATCGATTCCACTTTCACCCAAAACCACGCACAACTCAGCGGTGGAGCCATCTCATCCGGTGCCTATCATTCGGGCATGCGGCTGATCAATTCGACCCTCACAGGAAACTCCTCGAAGATGAATGGCGGTGGACTTGCTGCGGCATCCGCGCAATTGATCCATTCCACCATCACGGGCAACAGCGCACCAAACGGCAACGGCGGCGGGATCCACTCTGCTTCCACTTTTGACAACCCGGAACTCGGTTTCACTTATGCAAACTGCATCATCGCAGGAAACAGCGCATCGAGCGCATCGGACGTCTCTGGACTCATCAATGCCACCTACGGCGGAAATCTGGTGGGAACCGACCCACGCCTTGCCCCGCTCGCGGACTACGGCAGTGACATTCCCGTGATGCCACCGCTCGCTGGATCACCCGCCATCGAAGGCGGCCAGTTGCTGGATGAAACTCCCCCGCTGGACGCACTCGGCCATGCGCGCCCCTCCGGCCCGCTGCCGGATCTCGGCGCGGTGGAGGCATTTGCTTGGTCGCAACTCACCCTGCTGGATACGGACCACGACGGCATCGACGACCGACTGGAGCCCGCCTATCAGATGACCGTGGGCATCGATGACAGCGCCAGGGACCTCGATGGCGACGGCTGCACGGATGCGGTGGAATTGTCCAACATGACCGATCCCGCCGATCCTCAGAGCAAGTTTGGAATCCTGGCAATCGTCCCCGCTGCGGGCTTTGATCCGGCGACCAACCCGGTTTTTGACATCACTTTCTCCAGTTTCCCCGGACTCAATTACACGGCGGAATGCCACTCAGGGCTCGATTTCGGCGGACCCGGCACACGGAACACACCACTGGGCACTGCGGATGACTTCCAATGCACCCGGCGGGTGACGATGGAACACAGCCGGGATTTCCTGCGGGTGAGGCGCGATCCCTGAGAACCGATTCGAAGGGGTTGCCAGCGGAGGAAATCCCGTGTTTCCTCCCCGCATGTCCGACATCAAAATCACACTTCACACCACCGCCGGAGACATCGACGCCACCATGTATGCATCCAAGGTACCATTGACTTGCGCCAGTTTCCTCAATCTTGCCCGCCGCGGTTATTACGACAACGTGGCCTTCCACCGCGTGATCGAGGGCTTCATGCTCCAAGGTGGCGATCCCACCGAGTCCGGCCGCGGCGGTCCGGGCTACAAGTTTGCCGATGAGTTCCATCCCGAACTCCGCCACCGCGCGCCCGGCGTGTTCTCCATGGCCAATGCCGGACCTGGCACCAATGGATCCCAATTTTTCATCACCCACGCGGCCACCCCCTTCCTCGACAACCGCCACTCGGTCTTCGGCCAGGTGACCAATGGCATGGATGTGGTCATGAAAATCACCGGCAAAAACAACACCGGCGAGCGCGGCTGCAAACACAATGGCGTGGGCGACAAAATCACCTCCATCACCATCCATGATGACGCCACTTCCCTGTTCGAGTCCCAAAAGGACAATGTCGAGCATTGGAACTCCATTCTCGACCGCTGAAAAATCAGATCTGACACCTTAGTCAGTATTCCCAAATATTTCACACATCCTCACCACGCCCATCTCCGGCGGGTGGGGATGTTTTGCATTTGCAAGGCAAACCCTTCAAAACAAGGCATTTTCACATCTAACAGCGAGTTATACCTTCGTTATACTCACCCTCCGCGATCGCGTAGAATGGCTTGGTCTTGTTGATTTTCGGGATGATCGGGTTTTAGGTTTCTCCGTCGGCACGCAAGTCCCGGCGCTCCCCCCAACTCCCATGAAAATCCCCCATTCCCCCCGTGGCGGACGATCGATGACCGGTAGGCACCCGCTTCCGGAAACCCGGTCCCGATCGCCAAGATTCCTCTCCAAAGCGAAGTCCGCTTTGCTGCTTCTTTCGCTGGTGTCCAGTGCCGCCGCCGCTCCTCCGATTCTCGTCCGCGTCCAACCGGAGACCATTGCGGAACTCCAGAAACGCGACCCCATGATCCGCCTGGTGAAGCCCGGTGAAGAAGCCAAGGTGGTGCGCGAGGAAACTCCTTCCATTATCGCGGATTCCACCATTCTCCACGATGGCAAAAACTGGACACTCGTTCCCAAAGGAGCCGTCGTCCACACGCCAAAGGCACTCCGCGAGCGGCTCAACAAAAAGCCCGTCGGCATCTTGTTGCCATGGCAGGATTTCCTCACCCGCAACCGCACCTGGATCGTCAGCCACGAGGTGAGCTTCGATCAAGCCGCAGGAACTGAAACCATCCCCGCCGAGCACTGCTCTGCATGGAAGAAGCAGGAAAAACTCGTGGTGGCCGTTCACAACCAGGGGCCGATCAGCGTGCAACTCGCTTCGGCCGATTGCCCAACCCCGTCCACCCTGACCCATCGATGATGCAAGTGCTTCCATGGCTGATGATCGGCGCGACGTATGCGGCTGCCCAAAGCAGCGGCTACGTGAACATCCTGCGCCAGGAACAGCAAGGAAGCGGCGTCGTCTGGGATCGCCCGGTGGAAGCCAGCGGCGAGGATCTCATCACCCTGCCGCTGGAAAACGCGGGATCATCCTTCCAACTTTGGAGCATCTCCCAAGCCACCGGCGTGGAGCAACTTGTCGATCAAACACTCGTCAGCGCCTACCTGCCGAGTGCCAGCGTATCCATTAAAACATTGGACTCGCACGGACGGGTGCCGCGCACTCGCATCGACCAGCCGTTCCGTGTGGAAATCCATGCTTCCAATCTGCTGGTGGGCGATGGTTTCCCGCTTGCTTCTTCGAGCATTCTGCTGGATCGCCATCTCTCCCCAGCCGCCCGACCAGGAGTCGCGGAAAATCAGAACACACATC
>JALOTR010000525.1 GCA_025457805.1 Akkermansiaceae bacterium
AGCCGGACAGACCGGTCGGCCGCCACCAGGTGCTCACGCCTCCCACCATCAAGACCGAGGCTTTGGCGGCCGGTATTCCCGTTTTCCAGCCGGAAAAAATCGGCGATATCACCGCGGAGCTCGCCGCGCTGGAGCCCGAGGTTTTGGTGGTGATGGCATACGGCCAGATCCTCTGCAAAAACATCCTCACGCTTGCGAGCAAGGCCATCATCAATCTCCACGCCTCGCTGCTCCCGAAATACCGCGGTGCCGCGTGCATCCAGGCCGCCATCGATGCAGGCGACGCGGAAACCGGCATCACCGCCATGCATGTGGTTCGCGAACTCGATGCCGGTGATATCATCCTCGCCCGCGCCATCCCCATTTCACCTGAGGAAACGGGCGGCAGCCTCCACGACCGCCTCGCCGACCTCGCGGCGGAAGTGCTGGAGGAAACCCTCGCCCAACTCGCGTCCGATACCGCCCCGCGCATTCCGCAGGATCCGGCGCTGGTGAGTTATATCCCGAAGCTGGAGCGCGATGACGGTCGCATCGATTGGAATCAATCCGCCGCCGCCATCGAGCGCCGCATCCGTGCCTACGATCCATGGCCGGGGACGTTCACGATGATTCCTGCCGATGCCGGGAAGGAAAAACGCCTCAAGATTTTCCCGCCCGCCGCCGTCGGTGACATCGGAAATGGCGATCAATCCGCTGGAAGCATCCACTGCCAGGACGGCCAATGGTGGGTCGCTTGCGGTCAAGGTGCCTTGCTCTTGCAATCCGTCCAACCCGAGGGCAGCAAGCGCATGTCTGCGGCAGATTTCTTCCGCGGCAAGACTCCCACCCATTTTGACTGAATTGCCCCAAAGGAATCCTTTCCCGGAAATTTCCGTTCCCGAGCATATCGGCACCCCGATTGCTACCTCTCGCCCAAGCACCCCATGTCGATCCACGTCGCCCTGCATCATCGGACATCCTATCGCTACGATCGCCCGGTGGGGCACGGCGCGCACATTGTCCGCCTCCGTCCCGCCCCGCATTGCCGCTCCCGCATTCTGGCCTACAGCCTGAAAGTCTCGCCCGGGGAGCATTTCCTCAACTGGCAGCAGGACCCGCAGGCGAACTACCTCGCGCGGCTTGTTTTCACCGAAAAAATGCCGCGCTTGGATGTGGTGGTGGATCTGGTGGTGGAAATGTCGGTGCAGAATCCCTTCGATTTCTTTCTGGAACCGCATGCGGAAACCTATCCTTTCGCCTACGATGCGGAGCAATCCCGCGAACTCGCGCCCTTCCTCGTTAAAGCCCCGCCCACGCCGGAAGTCTCGCGCTGGGTGGAGGCTTTCCGCAGCAAGGAATGTCGCACCATCGATTTCCTCGTCGCCCTCAACTCCGCGCTTCAGGGAGCCATCGAATACAAGATCCGCCTCGAACCCGGCGTGCAAACTCCGGAGGAAACGCTCACCAAAGCCTCGGGCTCATGCCGTGACTCGGCGTGGTTGCTCGTTACTTTGATGCGGCATCTGGGATTGGCGGCGCGTTTCGTTTCGGGCTATCTCATCCAACTCAAGCCGGATGTGAAATCGCTCGATGGCCCGAGTGGCACGGAAGTGGATTTCACCGATCTCCATGCCTGGGCGGAAGTCTATCTGCCCGGCGGCGGCTGGATCGGCTTGGACCCGACCTCCGGTTTGCTCGCTGGCGAAGGCCACATCCCGCTCGCCTGCTCGCCGGAACCATCCAGCGCCGCCCCGGTGAGCGGTGGCGTGGATCCCTGCGAGTCCGAGATGGAGCACGAAATGACCGTGACGCGCATCTTCGAATCGCCGCGCACGACTTATCCCTACAACGATGAGCAATGGGCGAAAATTCTCGAAAGCGGCCGACTCACCGATGACGAACTCCGCGAAAACGATGTGCGCCTCACCATGGGTGGCGAGCCGACCTTCATCTCGATGGATGACTTCGATGGCGCGGAGTGGAATACCGCCGCCGTCGGTCCCACTAAACGCAAGCTCGCCAGCCGCCTCATCAAACGCCTTCACCAACGCTTCGCGCCCGGTGGTTTGTTGTTCTATGGGCAGGGAAAATGGTATCCCGGCGAGCAATTGCCCCGCTGGTCGCTCAATTGTTATTGGCGCAAGGATGGGCTTCCCATGTGGCAGGATGTTTCCCTGATCGCCGACGAAACCATCGACTACGGCCACGGTGCCGCCGAAGCGGAGTTGTTCTGTCGCGCTCTAACAGACGCGCTCGGTGCAGATGCCAAATGGATGATACCCGCCTATGAAGATGTGTATTATTATCTTTGGAAAGAGCGGCGGCTGCCCTCGAATGTCGATCCGCTGAAGTCCAATCTGAAGGACAAACTGGAGCGCGATCGCATCGCCCGCATTTTTGACAAAGGACTCAACGAAGTGGTCGGTTATGTGTTGCCACTCGAACGTCGGGTGACACCGGAAGGCCCGGCATGGACGAGTGGGCCGTGGTTTTTGAGGGATGAAACTTTGTTTCTGCTGCCGGGCGATTCACCGATCGGATATCGCCTGCCGATGGACTCGCTGCCCTGGGTGGCAGAAGAGGATTTTCCTTGGGCCATTCCGGCTGATCCCACGCGCGACCTGCCACCGCTGGCGGCCGACTCGGGCAGGCGCATTGCGATGCAACGCCGCGCCGCTGAGCGTGAGGACTCCGCCCCGGCCGACTACGGCGCGCGGGGCAGGGGACTCACAGGTGGCCCGGGTTCGGGATATCCGGTCCAGACCACCGGCGCACTTCCGCCACCGCCGATTTCGCGGGAATTGTTAGAGCGCAGGCCGGGTCCGCAGGAATCCGCCCATTGGCTGACGCGCTCCGCGCTTTGTGTGGAGCCGCGCGGGGGCCGCATCCATGTGTTCCTGCCGCCGGTGAAACAAACCGAGGATTTCCTCGATCTCATCGCCTGCATCGAGTTCACGGCAATGGCCTTGAAGATGCCGGTGATTCTCGAAGGCACACCACCAGAATACGATCCCCGCATCCAGGTGCTCAAGGTGACGCCGGACCCGGGCGTGATCGAAGTGAACCTGCAACCTGCCGCTTCGTGGCAGGAGTTGGTCCATAATACTTCCGTGTTATATGAAGAAGCACATCAATGCCGACTCGCGACCGAGAAATTCATGATCGATGGCCGCCACTGCGGCACCGGTGGCGGAAATCATATCATCATCGGCGGTGAGACACCCTCGGACAGTCCGATGCTGCGTAGGCCGGATTTGTTGCGGAGCATGGTAACATTCTGGAATCATCATCCGTCTTTGAGTTATCTGTTTTCCGGTTTGTTTGTGGGTCCCACCTCGCAGGCACCGCGCAT
>JALOTR010000526.1 GCA_025457805.1 Akkermansiaceae bacterium
CACCTTCTTCAGGAACTCCGCGTCCGCAGGTCCGGCCCATGTCTTCCATGCACCTTTGGGCATCACGGTATCCGGTTCCCACTCGAAGGCATCGAGACGCGCCATGAGTGCATTGGGTGGCTCCACGCGAACCGGTTTGCCGCCGAGGTGAACGTTCATCGCATCCCACGTTGCTTGAAAAAGCGGCGACCACACGACGGTCTGTTCCGCCTGCGGCAAGGAGTGAGGGTCCGGTGCGGTGATCACCCCGGCGGAAGCCTGGGTGAGGGTAGCAACCGCGATGGTCAAAGATCGCATCATGGCACCACGGGAAGGATATCACATTTTACGAAGATCATCACCTTGCGGTCGATATCCATTCTTCCCTCCTTCGACTTCGGGCTGACCGCACCCAACAGAACATACTGACCGGCGAGGCAGGTGATGCTCGTATTGATATCGATCCTATAAAACTCCGGGGTCGTAACCTTGAGGGAATTTGCCGGCGCATTCTTTTCCTCATTCCATGTCGTGTTGCCCACATGCCACGACAATTCGCTGACGAATCTCAAGTCGATCATCTGATCTTCCTCTCCGGTGGTCGGCTCGCTTTCCAGGTTGCTGCCGAGTACGCGGGTTTCGAACGAAGTTGGAATCGGAGCACTGGGTGCTGGCAGATTTTTCGTGGCTGCGTCCTTGGTTGCCGGTCCCGGATCCGGCGGGCCGTATTCTATCGGATAGATGAATTCGCTTTGGGAACCTGACTGGGATTTCTGCCCGCTCCGTCCAATGACCATTTGCGTATCGAGCACCTTTGCCTGCTCCTTTTCCACCATTTCCTGAAGTTCCATCCTCAAGGCTTTGGCGTTGGCGGTGGTTCCCTTGTCTTCCATCAACAGGCGGGTGAGATCCTTATGGGAAAGTTCCACATACTCCAACTGCACGCGAATCAACTTGGGCGCGGTGGTGGCGGGATCGAAAAGATCCAGCTCCGGTTCTGAAGTTGGGGCATCGACGCCGCTTCTTTCGAAAGCCGGTGGAACTTCCTGGCTCGGAGCGGAAGTGACCATGAAACAGCAGGCGATTGAAAATGCGAATGTCCATTTCATGATTCCCGTAGATATCAGGAGGATATGCATCATCAAGGTAATTCAGGGATCAGCGTGACTGGCGCACACTCTGGAATAGGGGCGGAATCGGCATTGCGGTTTGACGAACGGGGGCGAGGACGCCAAGCTCCGCCCGATGTCTGATCCGAAACACGTGCTCTTTGTTTGCACCGGAAATACCTGCCGCAGCCCGATGGCTGAAGGGCTTTTGCGCAAGGCGTTGGAGGGGCGTGATGACTTCAAGGTGGGTTCGGCCGGAGTGGCTGCTTCCAAGGGGACCTCCGCCAGCCCGGAAACGGTGGCGATTCTCAAGAAAAAGGGGGCACCGTTGGATGGCTTCAAGAGCCGCCCGGTCACGGAGGCGATTCTGGGTCAGGCATCCCACGTGTTTGCCATGACGGAGGGGCATCTGGCGGTGCTGGAGTCGCGGTTTCCCCAATACGCGGACAAGTTTTTCCTCGTCCGCGAGTTTTCCGGAATTTCCGACAAGCGCCAGGGAATCGATGTCCCGGATCCGATCGGCATGGGCATGCCGGCGTATGAGGAGGTGGCGAAGGTGTTTGAGGCGGCGATCCCATCGATCATCGCCTACGTGGACGCCACCTGATTTCCGATATTCGATTTCCGATTTCCGATTTCAAAATCAGATCATTCCGAGCTTCATCTTCCCTTCCTCGGAAATCATCTCCTGATTCCAAGCCGGGTCCCAGACGAGTTCGACGCGGGCGTCATCGATGCCATCAATGGTCATGATTTTCGCCTGGGCATCCGCCGCGATGACCGGGCCCATGCCGCAGCCGGGAGCGGTGAGGGTCATTTTGACGGAAACGACCTTTTTGCCTTCCTCCTCTTCGATCGCACAGTCGTAAACGAGGCCGAGATTGACGATATCGACGGGGATTTCCGGGTCGTAAACGCCTTTGAGCTGCGCCCAGACCTGCTCTTCGAGCGGCGCGTCCTTGAGGCGGACGGCTTCCTCGTGTTTTTTCTTTTCCTCCTCCGAGTCCACGCCGAGGGCATCCGCGTCTTGCGAGGAAATGCGGGCAAGGCCTTGGGAAGTGGCCACGGTGTAGGTGCCGCCGAGGCGTTGGGTGATGAAAACCGCGGTGCCGGCGGGCAGGACGAGCGCGTCTCCGCTGGGGATCTGGATGGCGGCGACTTCGCGGCTGAGCAAGATTTCCTGATGCATGCGCGGAGTAAAGCCGAGCGCCCGGCGATGGGCAAGGGATGAGTTGGCGCGAGGCGAGGAAAAGCAGGCTCATTTTGCATGAACCAATTGTCTCGCCATGACGGATCAATGGTGGCAGTTTGTGGATTTCGAAAATCCGCCTGTCGCTGGAAATTTTCACCTCGCCATGATCGAAGCCGACCTCAGTCCGATCCATGCCATGCCCTCCGGTCTTTGCGAAGATCCGACCGGGGTGGCCGCCGCCTTGATCGGGCGCATGGCCAAGGGCGATGGCGGGGCCTTGGCGGAACTTTACGAAATGTGGAGTCCCACCCTGCTTGGAGTTTCCTGCCGCATGCTGGGCGACCGCCGGGAGGCGGAAGAAGTGGTGCAGGATACCTTTGTCCGGATGTGGCACCGCTCCGCGGAATACGATCCTCATCTGTCGCCACCCTTCGTCTGGGCCTTTGCGGTGATGCGCGGTTATTGCATCGACCGCCTGCGTTTCCGCCATCGCGGCAAACGCGACAGCTCGCGGGTAGTTCCCATCCACCTGCATGCTCCGGTGGAAAAAACCGAAGATCCCCGGGTGATGGTCAATGACGATTGGCGGCGGGTGCGCGCCGCCCTGGACCAACTCCCACCGGATGAGCGGAGCTGCCTCGAACTCGCTGTTTTCCTTGAATATACTCACTCTGAAATCGCTGACCACCTCGGCACTCCCCTCGGCACCGTGAAGAATCGCCTTCGCCGCGCATTGGAAAAAGTGCGCAACCAATTGTCCCGCTATGAACTCTGATCCCCACGACAGCGCCGCGTGGCGCACCTTCGGCATGCTGGATGCCGATGAATCCGCCATCTTCGATGAAGCCATGCGCCACGATCCGTTGCTGCGCAGTGCTTATCTCGAAATGGACCGGCTTTCCGCTGCGATCGGAGCTGCATCCGTGGCTCCCATCGCACCCCGCGCCGGACAGCTCGAACGCCTCCAAAACCGCCTCGGTCTCTATCCGGTGCGGCGCCTGCATGTCTGGATGGGCATCTCCGGTTGGGCGGCGGCCGCAGCGCTGGCCT
>JALOTR010000527.1 GCA_025457805.1 Akkermansiaceae bacterium
CCACAACTCACCTGCGCGACCACCGCATTTCCTCCCCGCAGACGCTTCACCGCATCTGCCACAATTTCGACCGCCCTATGGGCTTCTGCACTGGTATTGAGGAGGGAGAAACTGAAGCGCAAACTGCTGCGTCCGCGGGCATCATCGAGGCCCATCGCGAGTTGCACATGCGATGGCCGGATTTTTCCGGACATGCAGGCAGATCCGGCGGAGCATTCGATGCCGGCCTGGTCGAGAAGTTGGATCAACTCCACCGCCTCGCACCCGGCGAAGGCGAGGTGACTGGTATTGGGAAGGCGATGGTCGCGGTTGCCATTGACGGTCACTCCGGGAAGCTCGGCGAGGAGCCGCCCTTCGAAAAGATCGCGCATCTCCCGCATTGCCGTATGTTCACTGGCCCGCCGCTGCATGGCCACTGCCGCCGCACCCATGCCGACGATGCCCGGGACGTTTTCTGTTCCCGCGCGTCGGCCGTTTTCCTGAGTGCCGCCTTGGATATATGGAAAAAACCGGATGCCGCGCCGCACGTAGAGCGCGCCCACGCCCTTGGGTCCGTGAAACTTGTGGGCGGAGAGGGATAGGAAATCGACACCCAATTTTCTCACGTTGAACTTCATTTTCCCCGCGGCCTGCACACCGTCCGAATGCACCGGTAAGCCGCGCTCACGGGCCATCACGCAAACTTCGCGCAGGGGCTGGATGACGCCTGTTTCATTGTTGGCAGCCATCACAGAAATCATGGCTGCGCCGGGCAGCAAAGTGGCGAATTTTTCCAGATCCAAGCGCCCGTCGCTGTGGACCGGCGCGTATTTGACCGGGCGCGAAAGTTCCTCCACGCAGCGGAGCACCGCATTGTGCTCAATGGATGAAACGACCGCCGCGCCATTTCCCACCAACCGATCGAGTGAATATAGCGCTGTGTTCACGCTCTCGGTTCCGCCACTGGTGAAAACCACTTCGTCCGCCTCCGCGCCGATCCATTCCGCAATTTGGCCTCGCGCGGTTTCCATCGCCGCCCGAGCCTTGCGGGCCGATGCGTAGGAACCGGATGGATTCGCATGCCCTTCGCGCAGCCAGGGCAACATCGCCTCCAGCACCTCCGGCAACATCGCCGTGCTCCCGTTCGCGTCCAAATGGATCATGGCAGATGCTCTCCCGATCGCCCTGCGCTTTCAATCCATAAAACCCGTGAGTCGGGAGGGAGGGACAAAAATCTCACGCAAAAGGCAGGGATGGAGTTGCCTTCGGCCATGCGGAGTGTGCTGCGCGGTTTTCTGAGCAGCCATAGCGGCAGGGGCATTCCGGGCCGTCCGAGCGAATGGGGTGAGAATGGAGGGGACGATGTGGGGACGTTCCGGCTTTCATCGGCTTTCTCATTCACCCCGCATTCGCCGGACCGCTCGGAGAGACGGTCCCTGCCATCCAGGCCGGGCGGCAGGCCCGATGACGAGAGACAGAAATCATCAAAATTGTGCTTGCGGTTGCGGCAAATGGCGAGAGACAGAAATCGTCAAGATGGGCTTTTTCATTCGCCTCACATGCGCCGGACCGCTCGGAGAGACGGTCCCTGCCATCCAGGCCGGGCGGCAGGGCCGATGACGAGAGACAGAAATCGTCAAAAATGCTCCCGATAGCCCTCCCCTTTCAATCCATAAGAGCCGTGAATCCCGAAGTGGCGTGGGATCGCGAGGAAAAGTGGATGCCCTTTTGCACAAAAGGCAGGGATGGACCTCAGGGCCGTCCTTGCGAATGAGGTGAGAATGAAGGGACGATGTTGGGTCGGAACGGCTCTCATCGGCTTTCCCATTCACCTCACATTCACCGAACCGCCCGGAGGATCGGTCCCTACCTTTTTCGCTTTCCCATTCACCCCACATTCGCCGGACCGCCCGGAGGATCGGTCCCTGCCTTTTTGAATTAGAGGGGGAGGTCGTAGCTGCGGCCGCCGACGCCTTCGAACCAGCGGAGGTAGGCGAGGTTGACCATGGAGTAGCCGCCGGCGGTGGGATAGTTGCCGGTGAAATACCAGTCGCCACAATCGCCTTTGATGGAGGCGTGGAGGTTTTCGATGGTTTGGAACATCACTTCCACTTCGCCGTTCCACTCGATGTTTTCCGGATAGACCATGCGGCTGATCTCGGCGGAGATTTCCTCATCGGTGAACATTTCGTAAACCTGCTGCACGCGGTTGCGGCGCTCGCCGACCGGGCGTGTGAGTTCCTCACGGCAATCGTCATAGACCTTATCGAGCAGGCTTTGCCGTCCGGCGCGGCGGTGCAGGGCGATGGCGGCTTGGAAGGCGATGAATTTGCCGAGTTCCGACATGTCGATGCCGTAGCAGTCCGGGTAGCGGATCTGTGGCGCGGTCGAACAAACGACAATTTTCGAGGGCTTGGTGCGGGCAAGGATCTTGAGAATCGATTGCTTGAGCGTGGTGCCCCGGACGATGGAATCGTCCAGCACAACGAGGAAATCGCCCGGCCTCACGACCCCGTAGGAAATGTCGTAAACGTGGGACACCATCTGGTCGCGACCTTTTTCCTGGGAGATGAAGGTGCGCATCTTGATGTCCTTGTGGGCGACTTTTTCGCCCTGGGGCCAGTTGCGGAGAATGAGGTCGTCAACGAGTTCGGCCGTGAGGTTTCCTTCCTCGACGGCACGCAGGATGGAGGAGCGCACCTGCTGCCTGCGGAACAGGCGGAGGCCGTCCATCAGGCCGTGATAGGCGGTCTCGGCGGTATTCGGGATGAAGGAAAAGATGGTTTTTTCAAAAGATCCGGCGATGGACTCGACCACCTGCGGCACGAGCGCCGCTCCCATGGCCTTCCGTTCGCGGTAAATCTGGGGGTCGTTGCCGCGCGAAAAGTAAATTTTTTCGAAAGAACAGGGCGTGAACTTCTGGGGAGGGGCGAAGGCGGTATCGGAAATCGCGCCATCGGCCTTGATGGTGATCATGGAGCCGGGGTCCACGGCCTTCACATCCTCGGCGGCGGCCTCGAACACGGTCATGAGCGGCACCCTTTCGGAGGCAAAGGCGACCACTTCATCGGTGATGAGCATGTGGCAGGGCCGGATGCCGCGGGGATCGCGCATGACGAACATGTCGCCATTGCCAATCGCCCCGCAGATCGTGTATCCGCCATCCCAAGCGGCGGCGGACTCGGCCACGAGGCGCGGGACATCCAGCGCGGCGGAAATTTTCTCCGGCATTTCCGCTCCCGGGACCCCGGAATCGCGGAGTTGGCGGTAGAGATCCGTGTGGGCCTCGTCGAGATGGTAGCCGATTTCCTCAAGGACGGTCTGGGTATCTGTGCCGAA
>JALOTR010000528.1 GCA_025457805.1 Akkermansiaceae bacterium
TTCACCAGCTCGACGAAGCGCTGCACGCCCGGTTGGTGCGCGAAGGTGAAGGGGCTCCCCAGCGAGACGAGCGCCTTGAAGGGCGCCTCGGGAAATCGCGCGAGGTGAGCGAACGGCAGCAGCCCGCCCCGGGAGTGCCCGGCGAAGAAGACCTGCTTTGGTCCCGAGCAGTGGACGTGGATCCTGCAAGCGCTCGAAGCCTCCAAAGCAACATTCAAGATTCTTGCAATGGGTGAAATCTGGCAGGACAAGAAGAACAGCGAGAGTGATGATCAGTTTACCTATTGGTATGAGCGGGATGCCTTGTTCGATTTCATTCGGGCGAAGAAAATCCCCGGCGTGGTTTTGGTAGGTGGGGACATTCATGTGTCGCGGCATCTGGTGCACCGTCAGCGGGTCGGTTACGATCTGCATGATTTCATTACTTCTCCCGCCCACACATCGGTCATCCCCAGTCTCAACGTGACGCATCCCGACCTCGAATGGTCCTCGCAGCATCCCCGGCAATTCATGACGATCACGGCGGATACCCGGTCTGATCGGGCGATTTTGACCACGCGCTTCTATCTGGCAGATGGAACGATCCAGCGCGAGGTCACGATACCTTATGACGAGCTCACCCCCAAAGAAGGCAGCGGTCTGGGCAAAGACCTGCGTGCTTGGTGGTCGTTCGATGGGGATTTGGAAAACAAGAGTCTGTTAGGAAATCGGTTTGATGCCACTGCCGTGAATGGAGCCTCACTGGCCGCAGATGGTGGTCTTCGCGGCGGTGCGGTTTCGTTTTCCCGCGCATCCCAGCAGTATCTGCGCATTGGTCGGCAGGTCTTGGACGATACTCCGCCGCTCCCCGAGCGGGCAGGGCGCTGGCCTTTGGATGACAACAGCGCCGCCCATACGATTTCCCTTTGGTGCAAACCTGAATCGCTCCCCGCCCATGGCAGCGCGGATCGGCACTTTTTGTTAGAGAGCGCCTTGGGTGGCAGTGTGAATCCGGGTTATCATCTTTCCATCGGTTTCCGCAGCGCTGCGACGGATGCGTCCAAGATCAATCTGGAACTCTACACCGTCACCCTCCAACCTGCCGCTGCAGCCAGCACAGCCCAGCCGACTCCGCTTGCGCAGGGGCCTTTCATCTGTGAGCTGGAGCGATCTTTGTTTGCCAACCGTTGGGCGCATGTGGTCATGAGCTTCGACAGCAGGACGCTGAAGTTATATCTCGATGGCACCGAGGTTGCTTCCCACAACTTGCCAGTTCCCGGTCCTGCGGCGGAAACGGCGGGACTGATCCTCGGTGGTCACCGCGCGGGCACCGGTAGGAATTTTGATGGAATGATCGATGAAGTGGCGATGTGGTCGCGTGTGTTGCTGCCCACAGAGATTGAGGCTCTTCATCATTCGGGCTCGCCCCAGGCGCTTCTTCCGCCTTAGCGGTCAGGCTCCCTGATTCTCCGCTGCGTCTGCGGCCTTGACCGCCAGGACCTTTGGGGTTGTTGTTCGGGAAACATGAATCTCGTCGAACTCGCCTCACGCATCAAGGCATCCCGGATTTCCAAAGGCTACACCCTTGACCGGGTGGCGGAGATTTCCGGGCTCGGCAAAGGATTGCTTTCCAAGGTCGAAAACTTCCGTGTTACGCCATCATTGCCAACCTTGGCGAAACTCTGTGAAGCTCTCGGCATGAGCCTTTCGGAATTGTTCGAGGGTCTCGACGAGAAGCCCAAACTCAGCATCACCCGAAAGGAAGGGCGCAAGGTCATTGAGCGTGATCGTGATCAATCGGATATCAACTATCTCGCTCTTGCTCATGGGCGGCCGGACCGGAACATGGATCCTTTCGTGCTCGAAGTCCCGGCCGGTGGGGGCGACGCGAAGCGATGCCCCATGAGGGGGAGGAGTTCCTCATCGTATTGGAAGGGAAGATTTCATTCGAATACAACGGCGAGGTGCACCTCTTGAACGAAGGGGATTCCGCTTATTTCGATGCGGAAGTGGATCACCGTGTTTTCAATCCCGGCAAAAAGAGTGCCAAGCTGCTTTGCGTGTTTCTTGGCAGGCCGATGTAGAAAACAGGAACTTGCCACCCCCGGTTTGCCTTTAGGACGACCTTGCCATTGGAACATTTCATGATTGAATGATGTCCATTCAACCCATGAAAACGGCCATCCTTTGTCTGCTGTCGATTTCCACCATTGCCCAGGCCCTGCCACCTGTATTGTCCCACACCCAGGCAGCGCTTCAGAAAGTGGATACTGAGATCAAGCCCGACCACTACGACATCGCCCGCGCCGATCTCAATGCGGATGGCAAGGAGGATGTGCTCGCTTTGATGAATGGGAAGAGTGGCTACACCGGCAGTGGCGGAGCCACGATGTTTGTTCTCAAAGGAACGGCGGTGGGCTTTGAGTCGATGGGTTCGATCGGTGTGGTCAATGAGCCGATTTATGCCCGCAAGTCGGTGAAAAATGGCTTCCGTGATCTGTTGGTCGGCGTTCGCGGCGGCGGTGCGAAACCGGGGTTGGCCGCGCTATCTTTTGATGGTAAGAAATACCCCGGGTCGCCTGGAGATGCGACTGCCAAGGAAGAGGACGGCGACCAATTGCTTTTCGCGGAACCTGCTCCGCCTTTCGACAAGAAGGAAGAACTGCAAGGCATCACATTTCAGGTCTTCAGTCCGAACCTGCGCAGCGGCAATCGCCTGACTGTCACTCCGGCCGGGCTTGAATCGGACAACAGGCCCATTGAAATGGATGTAATGGGGATCATCACCCGCATGGAAGTCGCGGATCTCAATGTGGATGGATCTCCGGAGTTATATGTTTATGGTTTCGATGGAACCTCGCAAACCCTCTTCGCATGGAGCGCCAACAAGAAAAAATCTCTCAGTCAGATCACCCTGCCGGATCTTGATTCCACCCAATCGAAAGGCTACCGCGGTGGCGATGAATATGCGGTGGTAGAAGGCATTTTAGGTCGGCGTTTTCCCATCCATGATGACAGTGCACCGTTCAAGCCGACTGGAAAAATGCGGCAGGTCCAATACAAACTCCATACCGGAGAGGCAGGCTGGCTGCTGAAGGTGGACAAGATGGTGGAGTTTTGAGTTGGGGGGCGAGTTCCTCTTTGCTGACTCTGGGTTGAATATTGGTATTGCAGCCAACCCCGTTGGGCCGCCCCTTCAGGGCTCGGGTTGTTGGTGTGGATCTTTCCCAGGGCGCTGCCCTGGGCTGTCGTAGTTCGCCCCGTTGGGGCTGGAGAGGTGTATCGGAGTCAGTTGCTCCTTGGGAGTGGCTGGGCCTTGGGAGTGGCTGGGCCTTGGG
>JALOTR010000529.1 GCA_025457805.1 Akkermansiaceae bacterium
TGACGGTGATCTTGCGGCTTTGACCGGGGAGGAGGCGGTTTTCCCTCAGAAAGGTGTAGCCATCGCTGCCCACGGCAGAAGAGATATCCTTGCCGTTGAGCACAAACTTTGCAGCCGTTGATGGCGAACCGGGGCGGGTTCTCAGGACCGGGATAAAGTCCACCCAATTGCTGCGGTTGGTGATGACGAGATCGACGGTGCCGGAGGAAGACTTGATCGTGGCGGCGGCAACGGCGGGTGAGGGCGGGGCGGGAGTTCCGAGAGGTGGATTCTTGAGGAGGGACTTGCCGCTGCCGGCGTCGATCCAGAGGTCAAGTTCTCCGCTGTCCGCACGGGCATGTTTGAGCAGGTAGTAACTGACGCCGGCGAGGGTGGAGGTGCCGATGCGTTTGCCGGATGGGTCGAGAGTGGCTTCCGGAACCATGTGGAGCGGGCGTTTGCCGTAGAGGGTGACGCCGTAGAAATCCGGGCTTGCTCCGTTGTCTTCGAGCAGTTTCACGGTCATGATGGTATCTTCGAGAAAGGTATCCGAGCCTTCGTTGGGTGAGACGATGAAGAGGAACTTGCGCTTGTTCTGGTGGGTCCAGCGGATGAGGTCATAGATGCCTTGGCGATAGTTTTCCGGTCGGCGCGTGAAGAGATAGGTGGGTGCGTCCGAAGAGGTCCCGTGGGACATGAGGGTGAAGCGGCGGGTGCGGTCGAAGCGCGGGTCCATCCAGCCGCCCTCGTCGGCGATGCGGTGGGGGGCCTGCATGGTGTAGGTCTCGATGCCCGCCTTGCGGTTGAGTTCGAGGCGTTCTTTCCAGTGCTCCGTCATGTCTTCGGGCTGTTGTTGCGGGCTGGTATTGAGGCCGTTGACGAAAGTGGCGACAGGCTTCAGTCCCATCTCTTTGACTTCATCGATCCATTCAAGGTCTTGGCGAATGTGTTGGGGACCGCGCAGTCCGCCTTCGAGGATGGCCTTGCCGCCCTTGAAGTAGGAACCGAGTTTCTTTTTTCCTTCAATGCCCAGCGGATCCACGCCGAGGAAGCGGTGGTAGAGGCCGTCCGCGGTGTCGGCGACGTAGGACCATTGGTTGCGATCCAGCATCTCATCCATGTAAAATGCCGAGCCGACATAAACTTCGTAGGAGCCCGCGCCGGGACTGGGATCGAGGATGCGTTCCTGCGGGAAGGGTTTGGATTTTCCGTTTCCGGTGATGCGGTATTCCGCGCTGAAAACCGGGCCGGGTTCCTTGCCTTTGGTAAAGGCGCGGGCCTTGATGGTAAGGTTGCGGTCCACGTGGACGGTGGTGTAGCCGATGCTGGGGCTCTTGGCGGTGGGATCGCTGCCATCCGTAGTGAAGCGGATCTTGGCATCCACGGCGTGGCTGGTGACGATGACCCTTTGCGGCGAGTCATAGGTGCCGGCGGTTGGACTGAAGTCGATGCCAGGGGCGGTTTTCGAAGTGTCGTGGGCGTAGAGGATGATATCGCGGGATGATCCGTCCTCGAAGCGGAGTGTGAGGAGCGTGCGACCCTTGAGGTCTGCGGCGTAACGGGTGGTGAAGAAGAGTTTGTCACTCGCTACCCGGAAGTCGCGGCCAGCTTCCAAGGGGATGAGGCCTTGGGCGATGGATTTCAGGACTGCCCCTTGAAGTGGGACTTCCGGTTCACGGGAGCGCTCAGGATTTTTATCAAAACGGATTTGAGGTGGCTTGGCGACCGGAGGTTTGGCAGCCTGAGTGAATGAAGCCGGGAAGAGCACAAGGGTGATCGCTAGCAGACAAGATGGACGGATGGCGAATTTCATGAACGGGAACAGGTGGCAAAGGTGGCCCGAGTGAGGGATGGGCTCCACCGGAACCAGTGGCCGTCATCGGGGTTTCTCAAAAGAACTGCCGCTCAGCCGGAAATCTCTCGCAGAATCAGGAGTTTTCCTATCCAGAGTGGATGGCTGAGGCAGAAAGAAGCTCACGATGTTGCGTGTTGGCGAAAGAATTCAAGAGTTACGGCAGAAGATAGGGAAATGCCGATTTCTTGCCTCAGTTTCCCCAAAATGAACCCTCGCCACCTTGTTGCCGTCCTCGGCCTTGCCGCCCAATTGCCTCTCGTCGCGTTGGAGGAGAAACCTTCCTACCTTGAAAACGACCGGATCCGCCTTGGTGTGGACCTCTCAATCGGCGGGGCGATCACCTGGCTGTCCGAGAAAGAAGAGGGGGTGAATCTGATCAACAGCCACGATTGGGGGCGGCAGATCCAGATGTCGTTTTACTCCGGGCCGAATCCGTTCGAACCGGATGGCAAGAAACCGCACCCGCATTGGAAGGGACTCGGGTGGAACCCGATCCAGTCGGGCGATTGGGCGGGCAACCCTTCCAAAATCCTGGAGCATCGCAATGACGGGGAGGAGATTTATGTGAAATGCATCCCCATGCAATGGCCGCTGGATGGCGTGCCGGGGGATTGTGTGTTCGAAAGTTGGATCAGGCTGGAGGGCCGGGTGGCGAAGGTGCGCAGCCGCATCACCAACCAGCGCAAGGACAAGACTCAGTATCCGCCGAAATCGCAGGAACTTCCCGCACTTTATACCAATGGCCCATGGTACAAACTCGTGACTTATACCGGGTTGAATCCCTATCAGAACGAGTCCGTGGTGGAAATCCCGATCAAGGAAAAGAAGCCCGGGGACTTTCCGTGGTCGCGCTTCACGGCGACCGAACATTGGGCGGCGCTGCTCAATGAAAAAGGCCGCGGGGTAGGCGTATGGACGCCGCGGGCTTTCTCATTTCTCGGCGGATTCTCAGGCAAACCGGGTGCGGGTGGTCCGAAGGATGGGCCGACCGGATACATCGCGCCTTTGATCGATGAAATCCTGGATCATGATATAAGATATGAGTTTTCCTATCATCTGATCGTCGGCACGGTGGATGATATCCGGGGGCATGTCTATCGGCAGGAACGGCAGTCTGCTCTGGTATTCGAGTTCGAAAAAAACCGCGAGCACTGGATCTATCAGAACGCGACCGATGGTGGTTTGCCGATCAAGGGCGTGCTGGAGGTGCGTCTGGAGCGTCCGAACGCACGGCTGCGGTCCGCCGAAGGGTTGTGGGTTGCGGCGGAGCATCCGGCGGTGGAGATTACTGCGGCATTTCACACGGATGTTCCGAAAGCGGTGCTGTTTTGGGAAAACCATGGGGATCGCACTCCGGATGAGAAAAAACATTCCCATGCCGAGTTCGATGTCATCCCGGATGGAGAGATGCGGACCTATCGGATTCCTCTGGAGGGAGTGAAAGGATACACCGGCCACATCCAACGCTTT
>JALOTR010000530.1 GCA_025457805.1 Akkermansiaceae bacterium
AAGGATGTCGATCCCCGGGGAAGAGTCAAGCCGCCGGTCGCGGGCTAGGGCAGCGGAATCAATTCCACCTTGCGCACATTCAGCGGCTGCCAACCATCCGCCACTGGCCGGAGCGTGAGGGTGACAGGTGAATCATTCTTCAAGGTCGTTTCACCAACCTTGGCGGATTGGAACACATCGTAGTCGCCGGTTTTCGGCACCGCGTAGGCAAGTTTACCCACGCCTTTGACCATCAGAACCGCTCCCTCGGCGGGTGCGGCCGCGTCGATGACGATCTGATAGCGGCCGTCCGCTGGCACTTGGAGGTTCCACGAAACGGTGTTTTCCGGATTGCTCCAATAGCCGATGTGATCATATCCATTGCGGGTTTCCGTCTGCAGTCCGCCCCCATGATAGCGGGCGTCCGCAGGGAAGAGCCGGATTGCGCCGTCCGCATCGGGAAGGATCAAGGGATCGGAAACCCGTGGCGCGCCTTTGACGACCAAGCGGATGGTGGAACAGACCGCATCCGGCGCGGTGGATGGCAGGGACAAGACCGGCCCGCCTGCCGAAGGCTCCACCGATAAATCAATATCTCCTGCAAGCAAGGTTGCCGATTGGACATCGTTAGCAAGCCCCGGCACACGGAGTTTTCCATCGGCGGGCCAATCCAGCACATGGAGATAGATATAAGTATCATCTCCGGATCGCTTCATGGTACTGCGGCCCCATGCCAGTTTCCGGAAGGGACTCGCCTGCGTGCCATAGATGGACTCGCCATTGACTTTCATCCACGCACCCACCTGTTTGAGCAGGGTCACTGACTCCGGTGGTATGGCACCATGTTTGTCCGGACCGATGTTGAGAAGATAGTTGCCGCCCTTGCTGGCGATATCGACCAGATTGCGGATGAGGGTGGATAGCGGTTTCCAATGATGATCGTCCGCCTTGTATCCCCAGGTGTCGTTCATCGTCATGCAGGTTTCCCAATCGCGACCGGGGAAACCCGTCGCAGGAATGTGCTGTTCGGGTGTCTCGGTATCTCCCTTGTAGCCGCCACCCAGGCGATTGTTATGGATGATGCCCGGCTTGAGTTCGAGCAGCTTTGCCAGTTTGACCGCACGCTCGGAGTTCATCAAATGAGGTGTATCCCACCACAAGACATCCGGTTGATAACGGGTGAGGATTTCGCGGGTCTGAGGAACAGCGATCGCATCAATGTAAGAATCAAATGATCCCTTGTGCGCTGCATCCCATCCTTCGCCATCGGCGGAGCCGGCCTTGGCACCACCGGGATGCACCCAGTCCTGGGCTTGTGAATAATAGAGACCGAATTTCATCCCCTGCCCTCTCACCGCCTCCGCAAGCGGGGCGATCAGGTCCTTCTTCCACGGTGTGGCATCCACCACATTCCACTTGCTGGTTTCCGTGGGAAACAGCGCGAAGCCATCATGATGTTTTGCGGTGATGATGACATATCTCATGCCCGCATCCTTTGCGAGGGCGGCCCATGCGGATGGATCGTATTGCATGGGGTTGAACTCCTTTGCATAACTCCGATAGGTTTCCACCGGGATCTTTGCATTGCGCATGATCCACTCGCCGATCCCTGGAACCGGCTTGCCATCATAAGTTCCCGCAGGCACGGAATAAACTCCCCAGTGGATGAACATGCCGAACTTGGCCTCGCGCCACCAACCCATTCGTGCCTCCCTCTGCGCATCGGTTTCACGGGCATAAGGATCACCCTCCAAAGCCATCGCCATCGAACACATCGATACGATCCACGCCATGGAAGCTGCAGAAGTCCTGCTCTTCATGGCAAACCGATACGCCAGGTCCTTCAGACCTTTTTCAAACCCGATCCAATCTTTTCGAAGAAAAGTGTGAACTCGTATCGGTTGTAAGTGAGATGGGTGGCGGCGATGGGTGCAATGCCGGATGCTTTGGCCATTCGCAGCACCTCCGCTTCCAGTTCATCCGCTTCCGCGATGTTTCCCACGCCCGGCATCTTGAGAGTGAAAATCACCATCCCGCCTTCCACCAAATATTCTGTTAGACGCAGCACTTGCGAGAACGCTCCGCAGGCATCGCCGTTCATGTCGCAGAGGATCATTTCATACTTTGTGCCCACGGGTGGCTGGAAAGTGCCGGCGTCGCCCAGGATCTCGACGAGTCCGGGCTGGCGATGGAGTCGTTTGTCGAGCGGCGCGCGATCCACAGCGGTGACGCGGTAGCCTCGTTGCAGCAGTTCTGCGGTCATGCCTCCCGGGCTGGCACCCAGTTCCAGCCAATGCGCAGCGGCTGGCGGCGCTTGGCGATAGAGCGCCAGGTAATGGATGGCCTCCGCCACCTTGGCCCCGGCGCGGCTGATGGCATCCGGGCCACTTTGTTTGATGAACTTCGTGCCACCGGGAAAAAATCCGTTCGATTCCCGCGGAGTTTGCACGCCGCAATAGAGTCCCTCCGCTCCCACGAGGCAGAACAAAGTCGGGCGATCCGGGTCCTGGTCCTCGGCATCCCGCACGACGCGGATGCTTTCCGGAAAAAGTTGGAGCGCGCGTCCCCGGAGGTTGGAGGCGAGGGATTTGTAATACCGCTGTGGGGCACCCGGATCGAGCGGACCGACGATGAGCGTCTGCACTCCCGCTCCACCGAATTTGCGCGCCAGTGCCTGCGCCGCTTTTTCCACGAACCCCTCCACATCCGGCGGATGACATGGCCAACTGTGATGCACCGGGAGATTCCAGCGCAGAAACTTCGAGAAGCCGGAACCCCGGATGGCGGCCGGATCCTCCACGCGGATCCAATGAAAGCCGCGGCCCAGTTTTTTCCGGCCACCGGCGCTCAACCCATCGAGAATCCCCTTTTCCTCCTCGGCAAAAACTTCGGAAATACGAACCAGCCAATGGGTGGGATGAGGAAGAGAGGCGGGCATTTCCATTCAAGAAGGGAAAAAGGGTGGCGGAATCGGCAACAGGGCAGGCCTACCCGGTTCGAGCGCGACACGCAATCCCCTTGAGGCCCGATTGCCTCGGGGCGAAGACTTAACGCTGTCTATCGCACGACACGGCGGATGGGCGAGCGTGCGGCTGCGGTGCGCCTTTTTCATGCACTTGCCATCCGCGTCGGCAATCGGATATCGCCGCTCCTTGGCTCAAACCGCATTGCGCAGGGCGGCAGGCTGGGAAACTTCCACCTCGCGGAAGCCGGGAGGCGCATCGTTCAAATGCCGCTCCAGCCATGATTCCGCCTCTTGGCGGCTTTGGAAAATCCGGAAGCGATCCGTATTCCGCGACCAGTAACCCAGCATCC
>JALOTR010000019.1 GCA_025457805.1 Akkermansiaceae bacterium
TCGCCATCGCCCAGACCGGCACCGGCAAGACCGCTGCATTCCTGCTGCCGCTGCTCCACCGCATCGCTGCGGACCATCACCCGGACAAGCCGCGCTTCATTCGCGCCTTGATCCTTGCGCCCACTCGCGAGCTGGTGGTGCAAATCATGGAAAACGTGCGGAGTTATGGCAACGGCCTGCCCGTCCGAGTGGCGGCGATTTTCGGCGGAGTGGAAGAGGAGGCGCAGATCCGCGCGATCCACAAGGGAGTCCACATCCTCGTGGCCACGCCTGGCAGGCTGCTCGATCTAACAGGCCGTGGCCTCGTGGATTTCCGGGGGGTGGATGCGCTGGTGCTCGATGAGGCGGACCGCATGCTGCACATGGGTTTCCTGCCGGATATCGAGAAAATCATCGCGCTGCTTCCCAAGCGCCGCCAGACCCTGATGTTTTCCGCGACGTTTCCGAAGGAGGTCGAGTCACTTGCGCGCCGCTTCCAGCATCAGCCGAAGATGGTGCAGATCGGCAAGCGCATCAACCCGGCGGAGACCGTGCAGCAATGTGTCTATGAAGTTCCTGGGCATCTGAAGAATGCACTTCTGTTAGAACTTCTGCGCAAGCCGGAGTTCAAGCGCGTGCTGGTCTTCGTGCGGATGAAGGACGGGGCAAACCGCCTCACCGAATTTCTCCAAGCCTCCCGCGTGATGGTCGCGCGGCTCCACTCCAGCCGCTCTCAGGAACAACGTCTCAAGGCCTTGCAGGACTTCAAGGACGGCAAGGTGCAGGTGCTCGTCGCTACGGACATCGTCGCCCGCGGCATCGACATCGATGGCGTGACGCAGGTGGTAAACTTCGATTTCCCCGTCAACCCGGAAGACTACATCCACCGCATCGGCCGCACCGGACGTGCGGAGGCGGAGGGAGAAGCGGTCAGCTTCGTGCCCAAGGAGGATCTCAACCTGTTAGGGATTCTGGAAATGCACATCGCCAAGCGGCTCCAGCGGAAAAAACTCCGTGGTTTTGATTACCATGCCCCGGTCCCACGGCCGAAACCCGGCGAGGCACCGCTGCGGCGCGATTGGCGCAAGCGGACCCGCGAGAGGGAGGCAAAAAAAGCGACGGCCCCTGACAAGAAACCAGCGGCACCCGCCAAGCCTCACGCCAAGCCTCACGCCAAGCCCGCAACGAAGCATCCATCCCCGCCGCGCGGGAAACGCAAGGGAGCCTGAGCGTTTTTCAATCTCCTTGCCACCGGACAGGCTGTCGCTAGGCTCCGCCACAGAATGAAAACCCGATTGTCCTTTGCCTTCGCCTCCTGCCTGTTGATTGCCGCTACCCTGCCTGCCATGGCGGAGACGAAGCCGCTCAAGGTGATGCTCATCACCGGCGGATGCTGCCACAACTACGCCACCCAGAAGGAAATCCTCAAGAAGGGCATCGAGGAACGCACGAATGCCATCGTGGACCAGATCCACGTGCCGGATAGCAGCACCAAGCCAGCCCTGCCCATCTTTGGAAATCCGGACTATGCCAATGGTTATGATATCGTCATCCATGATGAGTGCGCGGCGGATATCAAGGACGAGGAAGTCGTGCGCGGCGTGATCAAGCCTCACCTCGATGGCCTGCCGGGGGTAAACTTGCATTGCGCGATGCACAGTTACCGCACTGGCGATCACAAGAAGAAGGTGGAAACGCTCGGAACCGGCGCTTCACTCTGGTTTGAATATCTCGGTCTGCAATCCAGCGGCCACGGACCGCAGAAGCCCATCGATATTGTTTACACGGATCGCACCCACCCGATCACCATGGGTCTGCCGGATTGGACCACGATCAATGAGGAATTGTATAACAACGTGCGCCTCTTCGATAACGCCAAGGCCCTCGCCACCGGCAAGCAAGGCAACCAGGAAGCCGTCGTCATCTGGACCAATCTTTACGGGGAAAAGAAAACCCGCGTTTTCAACACCACCATCGGTCATAACAATGAGACCGTGGCAGATGCGCGCTATCTCGACCTTGTGACCAAAGGCATGCTCTGGGCCGTCAACAAGCTCGACGAAAAAGGCCGCCCGCTCCCAGGCTACGGCCGCACGAAGAAGTGAGCGCGGTCCGGGGCGTCGGCATTGAGGTGCGTCGGCATTTTGCCGACTGTTTCCAGCGGACATTCTGTCCGCCGAATCGCGCCATCCGGCGGACAAAATGTCCGCTAGAAACAGGGTTCAGAATGAACCCGCTCCTAACGATTTCCTGACAAGTCTCACGCTTGGGCGAGTTTGCCGAAGCGGTTGGCAATGGCCAGTGCGGGATCGAGCGGGACTTCGACGGGTTGGATGTCCTTGGGAATCTCAATCGCCGGAGTGGCGCGCACGGATTTGCCTTCGAACTGGGGCAACCATTGCCGCTGGGCTTCGAGCATCTCGCTGACCATCTCGCGGATCTCGCGCAGGGTGAGCACCGAGGCTGTTAGAGGATCGAGCGCGATGGCCTGCACCAGCGCTTCCGGATCGCCCTCAAGCCCTGCCTTGGCGGCGAGGCCCTGCACGTTGATGTTGGTCATGTTGAGCGCCGCGCACTGCATAGGCAGCTTGCCGACGGTGGTGGGATGGAGCCCGAGGCGATCCACATAAGTTGGCACTTCCACGCAGCAGCCATCCGGAAGATTGGTGATATAACCATCGTTGCGGAGATTCGCGCTGAAACGGAAGGGCACGCCGGTTTCCCGCGCTTCAAGGATGTGGGAGGCATATTCTGCACTGCGGGGTTGAAGTTCGGTGGACTCGATGGACAAGGGATCCATCACGGAAAACTTCTCCGCCAGATCGGCGCAATACTTATAATAAGCGCCGGTCTCGCCGCCGAAGGAAGGTTCATCGCAATAGGTATCGAGCGCTTTCTGGTTCTTGCGGAAATACGGCAGGTATTCGGAAAGATGGCCGGTGCTCTCGGTCATGAAATAACCAAAATGGCGCAGCACCTCGCCGCGCACTTTTTCGTTCACATAGTATTCCGGTTGTTCGAATTTCTCCTTGAGCATCGGATAGAGATCCTCGCCCTTGTGTTCGAGCTTGGTGAACCATCCCATGTGGTTGATGCCGGCGGAGATGAAATCGATTTCCTGTTTCGGCTTGCCGGTGTAGGAGGCGATGAGGTCCATGGTCGTCTGCACGCCGTGGCAAAGCCCCACATATTGCAGGCCGGGAATGGTGCCGAGCGCCCAGCAACAAATGGCCATGGGGTTGGCATAGTTGAGCAGGAGCGCGTTCGGGCAGAGTTCGCGCATGTCTTCGGCAATCTCCATCAGCGCCCAGATATGCCTTGCCGCGCGGAACACGCCGCCTGGCCCGAGCGTGTCGCCGATGCATTGGTCCACGCCGTATTTCATCGGGATTTCATAATCCACCTTGAAGGCATCCACGCCGCCGACCTGGATCATCACCACCACGAAATCCGCATCCTTGAGCGCCTCGCGACGGTCGGTGGTCTTGGTCACGGTGGCATCCACGCCGTTATCGGCGATCATGCGCTCGACGAACGAGTGGATCTTGTCGAGCCGGGTGTGGGTGAGTGCCATGAGCGAATACTCGCTGCCCGCCAGTGCCGGCGTGGCGAGGAAATCGTTCATGAGGGTTTTGCAGAAGACGAGGCTGCCTGCGCCGATGATTGCTACCTTGGCCATGGTTTTAGTGGATGGAGAGAGTGGAGAGGATGGTTTTTCATCCGGAAATCCGGACCCCGGCAAGATGGAGGACGAAAACCGGTTTGGCAACCTCGGGGAAGTGGGGCGGCAGCGGAGTCGCCAGGGAAGGAGAATGAACCGACAAAAGCGCTTCCTTCAGGGTGCCTGTTTCAGATCACGATCTTCCGCATTCGCTTTGACAGTCCTCAAGTCGGCATAAATGATATCCGAGCTGTAGAGTGAATGTGAGGAGGAGAGCACCTTGCCTCCGGGGGCATAGATGGTGGAGAAACCATAGCCCCTCCAGGATTGTTTGACATCCACGCTCCAGTTCGCGCCGATGACATAGTGGGGGAAGCGCTCCAGCTTGGCGGGAAGGCCGTGCCAGAACCACTCGGCGGGATGATTGAAATCAACCCATGCAATCGGATAAAGCAGCGCCCACAAGTCATGGGGTTGATATTTCTCCAAGATGCTGTGGATATCAAAACAGATCGCGAGTCCCACCTTGCCATACTCCGTCTCATAAACCGCCACACCGCGATCACCCGCCGTGGCCCATGATTTCTCGGGGTGCGGCCAAGGGGTGAGCTTGCGATAGTGGGCGACAATTTTTCCCTCCGGCGAGGCGAGACATACGGTATTGAAATAGCGGGGAGTGGACTTGTCTGAATGATCCACTTCCAGGAGCGGGATGGTCAGATAGATGCCGAGCCGCTTTGCCTGTTCACAAAACAAGCGGCTTGAGGGTCCGGGGATGGTTTCCGCGAAGCCTGCCGGATCCTTGCCGGTGAAACACGATTCGATCGGCCGCCCCTTCACCTGCCAATTCACTTTGAGATCCTGCGAGAGATAACCCGTGATGGCAGTTTCCGGCAGCACAACGATCTTCGCCCCCTTCGCGGCGGCTTCATCGACGAGGGATGAAAGTTTCGTGCGGTTCTTCTCCACCGCGCCGAGGTCCGAGGAGCATTGGATGGCGGCGACTTTGACGGATGTGGGTTTCTCTGCTTCGGAGGCGGTGAGGGGCAGGATGATTGCCAGCGCTGTTAGGATCACGGACAGGGATATCCTTCTTTTAAAACTTATCATTTTGCGAGCAAGTGATGTTGGAGAAGGTGTGGACCGTAACACAGCAAACTGCATCCGCGCCGAGCTGCCTACTTCGCCAAGGCTACGAAGGCCGGGAGGGCTCGGCGCTCCCGGGGGAGTTATAACAACTCTTTGGGGAGGAGGGGAGAGAGGTTTTTGATGGCGTCGGCTTGGTGGCGATTGGCGACGAGGAGGGAGTCTTCGGTTTGCACGATGATGAGATCGTCCACACCCAACAGGGCGATGCGGCTGCCGGGGCGGGCGTTGAAGATGATGTTGTTTTGGGAATCGAGCTCGGTGATCTCGTCGTTGGCGTGGTTTTCTGTGCCATAGACCTTGAGGTATTTGGCGACAGAGATCCAGGAACCGACGTCGTCCCAATCGAAGGTGGCTTCGATGTTGAGGACGCGGTCGGCATTTTCCATGAGGGCGTAGTCGATCGAGCGGGCGGGAAGCAGCGGGAATTTCTCGGCGACGGTGGCGAGGAGGTCGGGCGAGTTTTTCAATTCGCCGATGAAGGTGGCGAGTTCCGGGGCGTGTTTGGCGAGTTGACCGATCACGGTGGGGAGGCTCCAAACGAACATGCCGGCATTCCAGGTGAAGCCGCCTTGGCGGAGGAATTCCTCGGCGACTTCCGGGCTGGGTTTTTCGCGGAAGCGTTTCACTTCGTGCGGGGCGTGTTGGAGGCCGGCGATGTTGGCGGAGTCGCCGCGCTCGATGTAACCGTAGGACGGGCAGGGCCAGGTGGGCTGGATGCCGATCGTGACCAGGCCGTCGGATTGTTCGGCGGCGGAGAGGGCATCGCGCATGACTTCCTGGTAGGCATCGGTGTCGCGGATGAGTTGGTCGGCCGGGATGACGAGCATGACGGCCTCCGGATTCCGAGCGGCGACGAGGCCGATTCCGAGGGCGACGGCCGGGGCGGTATCGCGTTTGGCGGGCTCGGCGAAAACATTTCCCGGCGGCAGCATGGGGGCGTTTGCGCGGACTCCGGCGGCTTGTTTTTCGTTGGTGAGGATGAGGATGTTTTCCAGCGGAACGAGGCCTTCGAGGCGGCGGATGGCGTGCTCGAGGAGGGTGCCATCGCCGAAGAGATCGATGAGCTGCTTGGGTTTCGCATCGCGGCTGAGTGGCCAGAAGCGGGTGCCGGAGCCGCCGGCGAGAATGAGTGCGTAGGTGTTTTCCGGTGTGGGCATGGTGTGGGTGAACTGGTCCTGAGTGTGCTTCAATTGCTGCGGGAGGGAAAGCGGGAAGAGCGAACATTTTGTTTTCCGGGATTGTCGAGGGGCGATCGGGTGCCTAGATTGTTGCCCATGTCAGACGAGCATTCCGAATCGACACCCGCCTGGATCGAAACCAGCGCCCTCTCCGCGCCCGCCCTTCTGGGTGCTGCGGCAGGGCTTCTGTTGGGGGACCTGATGCACCGCAGCGCCCGCCGTGGCGTGGGCATCGGCCTTGGCGCTCTGGGGGTTGCGGCTTTGTTGCCCTTCGTCGTAGGAGGTGTGCGCGGCTTGGTGACCGGCCCCCGCAGCAAGGTGGGCGTGCGCCGGAAGATCCAAAAGATCCGCGATGCCGGCATCGGCGCGCCGGACGATGACGAGGTGGATATGGAACTCCGCGCCCAGGGCCTCCTCTGATGCGGGTGGCGGTGACAGGGACTACCGGTCGCGTTGGCGCGGCCTTGTCCCGGCATTTGTCCATCCGCCATGAGGTGATTGAGTTGCCGAGGACGCTTTGTGATCTGGCTGACTCGGATTCGCTTGCCGCGTGCCTGAGCGGTTTGGATTGCGATGTTTTCATCAATCCTGCGGGCATTACCAGCCTCGAAGCCTGTGAGGATGATCCTCGTCTGGCAATGCGGGTGAACGGAGCGGCACCGGGAAAAATCGCCATTTGGGCCGCCGAGCGCGGGGTGCGCGTGATTCATTTCAGCACCGATTATGTTTTCGCAGGCGATTCGACGGTTTTGCTGACCGAGTCGGATCCGGCCCGGCCGGTGAGCGCTTACGGTCGGAGCAAACTGGCGGGCGAGCGGGCGGTGCTGGCCCACCCGGGAAATCTCGTGCTGCGTGTTTCCTGGGTCTTCGGTCCGGAAAAACCCTCCTTCATCGATCAAATCCACGCCCGGGCGATGGCCGGTCTGCCTCTGGCGGCGGTGGCGGACAAATTCTCGTTGCCCACCTGCACCGCCGATCTCGCGGGGTGGGTGGATGCCTTGCTCGACACCCGGGCGGAAGGAATCCTCCACGCCTGCAATCCCGGCCCACCTGTGAGTTGGCACGGCATGGCCGAATCGATGGTCCGCGAAATGGTCGCCATCGGCACATTGGGAGAATTGCCAGCGATCGAGAAACAAACACTGGCTGGAATGACGGCCTTCCGCGCCGTCCGCCCCCGTTTCACGGCGATGGAAACACGGCGACTTGCCAGCTTGCTGGGTGGCATGAATTTCCGGCCCTGGCAGGAGGCGCTGACGGACTATGTGCGGACCTTGACCATTTCCCGAAGTGATTGAGAACCGCGCCATCGCTTCGATTTCCCTTAAAAGATCAGCCGCACAAGTCCCGTATTTCAACGCCTGTCCATGCACCACACACCACTCGCCAACCGTCGCAGCGTTCTCAAGCTGCTCACCGCATCCGCCGCCCCGCTGATTTTGCCGAGCCGGCTTTTCGGGGCCGATGCGCCCTCGAACAAGATCACCGTCGGATGCATCGGCGTCGGTTGGCAAGGGGCTGGAAATTTGGATTCCTTTCTCGCTTTGGACGATTGCCGCGTGGTGGCAATCTGCGATGTGGATGAGGCCCATCTGAAGGCCGCTGTGGACAAGGTCAACGCCCGCTATGGCAATCAGGATTGCAAGGGCTACAAGGATTTCCGCGAACTCATCGCCCGCGAGGACATCGATGCAGTGGCCATTTCCACCCCCGATCACTGGCACTCGATTCCTGCGATCGCCGCAGCGAATGCAGGCAAGGACATCTTCTGCGAAAAGCCGCTCTCACACAAACTCTCCGAGGGCATCGCGATGGTGGATGCGGTGGCGAAAAACAAGCGCATCTGGCAAACCGGATCCTGGCAGCGCAGTGTGGGCTCCTTCCGCTGGGCCGCGCAGCTAGTGCAGAATGGTTATCTCGGAAAAGTCACCCGCGTCGAAGTCGGCCTGCCATCCGGCCATTCGGATTTCGGCGGCACCGGCAAGGACAAGCCCGATGGCCCGGTTCCTTCCGGCGTGGACTATGATCTGTGGACCGGCCCGGCCAAAATGATGCCCTTCAATCCCTGCCGCTTTCACAAAAACTGGCGCTGGAATTACAACACCGGCGGCGGCCAACTGATGGATTGGATTGGTCATCACTGCGACATCGCCCACTGGGGTCTCGCCAATCCTGAGTTCGGTTGTGGTCCCGACGATGCCGTGGGCCCGCTGGAAGTTTCCGCCAAAGCTGAGTTTCCTGATCCTAACTCCGTCTGGAACACAGCGACCAAGTTCCGTGTCGATTGCAAATATCCTAACAACATCGAAGTTATCATTTCCGGCGGCCATCCGGATATCCAGGGCGGAGCCAAATGGATCGGACCGAACGGCTGGGTCAGCGTGGATCGCGGGAAATTCACCGCCTCCAATGTCGAGTGGATCCGCGAAGTGCAAGCGCTCGAGAAAAAGGGCGAACTCAAGATCCAGTTATATAAAAGCCCGGGTCACTTCCGCGAGTTCATCGATTCCATCAAGTCGCGCAAACGCACACTCACCCCTGTGGAAATCGCCCATCGTTCGCAAACCCCCGGCCACCTCGGTCACATCGCCTCCGTCACCGGCCGCACGCTCAAGTGGGATGCCGCGAAACAGGAAATCATCGGCGACGCGGAAGCCAGCAAGATGATGCAGCCGGAAATGCGCGAGCCGTGGAAGTTATGACATTCCACTCAAGTCCTTGAGGAAAGGATCGGGTTCAGCGAGAAGAAGCCAACATGATGAAAACCCCATTCATCATCATCTGCTCCCTGATCATGCTTTCTACGTTGGCGCAAAGGCTTGCGGCAAAACCGCTGCTTTTTGCGAACTATTACTGTTGGTATCACGACGGCCATCGGGAGCTGCGACCTTTTCTCCATTGGACTTACCCGGCATCGGCGGACAATCCGCTCGCCAAACTTGCGCGCAAACCGGGAGAACCTGCACCCAACAGCGTATTCCGCCCTCTTGCGGGGTTTTACGACAGCGCCGATCCGAAAATTGCGGAGTGGCACGTGCGCCTCGCGCAGGCAGCAGGCATTGATGCATTTCTCGTCGATTGGTGGGACACTCACCAAGGACTCGATCAAAACGTGGATCGCGGCATCGTGGCAGCGGCTCACAAACTCAAGTTCAAGTTCGCATTGCTCGATGAGCGGGCCCAGTTCCACAAGAGCCTCGACGAATACATGCCAATGCTTGTGCGCGGATTGAAACGTTACAAAGACCATCCCGCCTATCTCCTCATCGATGGCAAGCCTGTCGTCTATCTCTATCAAGTTGCAGCCGAGCCCGGCCTCACTGCGGATGAGTTCGTGCGGTTGGAAAAACACGTCGAAGCCGAGGTAGGACCGGTCTATTGGATCGTGGACAAGATCGCTCACGATGCATCGGGTGGCAAAGATCGCGAAAAACACATTCCTGCCGAATGGCTCGCCACGCCCGGTGTGGATTGTTTCGCATTCTACAGCACCTTCTCGCACTTCCGGGCTCATACCTACGAGGATCTCGTCGGTCGCTTCACACACATGACAAGGCTGGCCCACGGAGCAGGAAAGAAAATGCTGCTTCCCGTGCACCCGGGACATGACAACTCCCATTTTGTCGATGCTCCCTATGTGATGCCGCGTCGTGATGGCCAGACCCTCCGCGATTTCCTCCGTGCAGCGACCGACGCCGGTGCGGACTATCTCATGGTCACCAGTTGGAATGAATGGCCCGAGTCCACCGTGATCGAACCATCCTCTTCATGGGAGGATCCCTATCAATATCTCCGGATCCTTGCCAAGTTTCAGGGCAAGGATTTCAATCCCCCCGCCCTGCCGGATTTCGGGAAAGAGCCCGGACCGTGAAAGCCCGCCTCAATCCGGAACGAATAGCCACCGCAGAGGTCCATGTCCCAACGCTCGAACCAGGAGAGCAGGACATGGCCAGATACAAGCCCATCGACCGCAATCCCCGACTCCTGCCGGTGGTGCTGAGTGAACAGATACAGCCCGGCACCTTCGAATTTGCGCTCGACCATCTGGTCGACAACGAACTCGATCTCAGCGCTCTGGACGCGCGCTTTCGCAACGATGAAACCGGAGCCAGCGCCTACGACCCGCGCCTCATGCTCAAGATCGTGCTGCTGGCCTACAGCCGGGGCTTGATCTCCTCGCGCCGCATCGAAGCGGCCTGCCTGCACAACGTGCAATTCATTGCCATCAGCGGCGACAGGCAACCGAGCTATACCCACATTGCCAAATTCGTGCGCGAGCTCGGCGATGACATTCAGGCCTTGTTTGCTCAGGTGCTGCTGACCTGCGACCGCCTGGGCCTGATCGGGCGCGAGATGTTCGCCATCGACGGCGTCAAGCTGCCCTGTAACGCCAGCAAAGAGCGCAGCGGCACCCACGCCGAACTGGCGCACCGGGCCGAGCGACTGGACAAAGCCGCGCGCAAGATCATCGAAGCGCACCAACGGCAAGACGCCGGTGGTGAGGACTGCAGCTTGGACGAGCGGCGGGCACAACGCGTGGCCGCACTGCACAAAGAAGCACAGGCCACACGCGACTTCCTCGCCCGCAACGCGCCCCGGCGCAACCGCAAAGGCCAGGAACTCAAGACCAACGTGACCGACCCCGACAGCGCCAAGATGGCCACCGGCAAAGGAGTGATCCAAGGCTATGCGGCGCAGGCGGCGGTGGACAGCGAACACCAGGTGATCGTGGCCGCCGACGTGATCGGCTCAGGCTCGGAGCAAGCCATGCTGGTGCCCATGGTCAAAGCCAGCGCAGCCTTCAGAAACACGGACACCCTGATCACCGCCGATGCGGGCTACCACAGCACCGAGAACCTGCAAGCGCTGGCTGAGCAGAACATCCAGGCGCTGATCGCCGACAACCAGATGAGGCAGCGCGACGAGCGGTTTGAGGACCAAGGCAAGCACAAGGCCAAGGGCGATCCGTTGTACGAGAAGAAGCCCACGGGAGCGCCACAGAAGATCCGGCTGTACCGGCCCGAGGACTTCCAGGTGGCAGACGATGAAAGTCACTGCACCTGCCCAGCGGGGCACAAGCTCTACAGCAACGGCAGCGGCTGCACCATCAACGGGCGTAGCGCTCACAAGTACACCGGCAGCAAAGCGGGCTGCGGGTCGTGCGAACAAAGGCACCGGTGCCTGCGCCACCCCGAACGCACGGCGGTGCGGCAGGTGGCGATCTTCAAAAAAAGAGCCACGAAGTCCCAATGACCCGCTCCAGGCGATGAAGCAACGCATCGACAGCTCCGAGGGAAGAAGGCGCTACAGCCAGCGCATCGGAACGGTGGAGCCGGTGTTCGGCAACCTGCGGCACAACAAGCGGCTGAACCGCTTCACGCTGCGCGGGCGGCACAAGGTGGGCGTGCAGTGGCGGCTGTACTGCCTGGTGCACAACATCGAGAAGCTGGCCGGGTGCGATTTGAAGAAGTAGGGATAGAACGCTGGGCGATGTTGGTGCCAGAATGAGCGCCACAGGTCCGATCAGAAGCCCGCTGAAGCGGGTTGATCAGTCGGACACGACCTCGAAGGAAACAAAGCCATGATCACGAACATCACTGCAACCCTGCGCCAGCCTGCGGCTGGATTTGGGGTTTTTGCACAGCCTCGTTAGCCACCTGGGGAGGAAGCTTAGACCATGAAAAAAGCTATATTATTTTGGGTTGCATGCGTTGTCGCCTTCATATTTTGATAACTAGCAGTTTCTGTGTTGAAATTACAGTTGTTGTTTGCATCATACACTGTGACTGTTACTGCAGTCGATGCAGTGAATCTGCCATCTGACACCTGAACGTTGAACTGATATTCATTCGATGACGACGTTGAATATATAACCTACACACAATACACAAGTGACAAATGTCATCTAGTTACGTCAACTCTTCATCTCGACACAGTTGCGAATTGAAACAGCTAATCAGGTTACCAGCTTCTTCGTTTTATTGTACTACGATAATAAAAACAACAGTATGACA
>JALOTR010000020.1 GCA_025457805.1 Akkermansiaceae bacterium
GCCTACAAGCGGGCTGCGGAAGTCGCCAAGGAAGAGCATTCGTATTTCACCAAAACCCGCCGCAAGGCAACGGAAGAGGGGGCGGCTCAGGAGTTGGAGCGCAGAAAACAAATGCTCTCCAACCAGCAGGAAGAACTGAAGCAGCTCGGAAAAATGTATGATGCGGATGACGTCACCGAGGAGACGGAAGAAATCATCCTCACCCGCCAGAAGGACGACGTGGCCGCTGCCGAGTTTGCCTTGCGGATGGAGACGCTCGACTACAAGCGGACGCTCGAAGTGACGCTGCCCCGCGAGGCGATTTCGCTGGCCAACAACGAGCGCGACACCGCGCTCAACCTGCTCAAGGCGCAGGAGGAACTTCCGCGCTCCATTTCGCAGAAGCAAATCGAGGTGGCCGCCCTCAAAACCAGTCATCAACGGGAAAAAGAAGCCCTCGCGAAGCTGGAAAAAGACCGCGCGCTTTTTGAAATCAAGGCACCGGCTGACGGTTGGTTTTACCATGGTCCGGTCGAGAACGGCCGCTGGACCACGGGGGACTTGGTCAAGACCTTGGTCAAACATGGCCGCCCGCTTCCTTACAAGGCCTTCGCCACCTTCGTCCCTGCCACCTCGAAACTGGCGCTCACCGCGTTTCTGGAAGAAGCCACGGCCAACGCCCTGAAACCCGAACTCGCCGGCACCGCGACCCTCGCCGGACGCGAGGATGTGGAAATCCCGGTGAAAATCAGCCTTCTCTCCCCCACCCCGGGAGCGGATGGCACCTACCGCGCCGACCTCAGCGCCACCTGGCCAAAGGAACTCACGCCCGTCACCGGAGCCACCGCCAAAGTCCGCATCATTTCCTATCATCAAGCCGCCGCGATCGCCGTGCCCACCCGCGCCCTCCAATACCACCCGCAAGGCTGGTCCGTGGAGGTCAAGCTGGCGGATGGAAAAACCGAGAAACGTCCGGTAAAACGAGGCCGCGTCTCTGCCGACCTCACGGAAATTGTGTCAGGGCTCGAAGTGGGCCAAGTGATCATCTCGCCAGACAAGTGAGGGAGACTGGATCCAGCCGCCACCCACCGACGCCCATGACCCGCTCCAGCCTGCGAGTTTCGATCTGCCTGCTTGCCTCTGTGTTTTGCGGCTCCGGGTTTGCCGCCGAGGCACCTGCGAAGAAGCCGGTGGCCAACCTTGCGCAGATCGACGACGCCATCCGTCGCGGTGTGGATTTCCTGATTGCGGATCAGAACTCCAACGGCTCATGGGGCGGACCCACGCGCACCAAGGGCCTCAACATTTACGCACCCTTGCCCGGGGCGCATCATGCCTTCCGTGCCGGGGCTTCCGGACTTGCTCTCGCCGGTCTGATCGATGCCAAAGATCCCAGGCCCGAGGCGGCGGCAACTTTGGAAAAGGCCGCGACATGGACGGCTGCCGAGTTGCCAAAACTCCGGCGTGCGGATCAAACGACCACCTACAATGCATGGGGCCACGCCTATGGATTGCGGGCGCTCACGAGATTGTATCAACAGGAAAAAGACCCTGCCAGAAAAGCCAAATGGGCAAGCCTCGCACAGGAACAAGTCGATCTCGCGAACCGATACGAAGACGTCAATGGCGGCTGGGGTTATCTGGATTTGTTCGACGACGTGACCACCAAGGTACCATCCGGACTTCCCACCTCATTCACCACCGCCACCGTGTTGCTGGCGATGGCCGAGGCGCGTGATGTGATGGGAGTGAAGCTGGACGAAAAAAAGGTCGCTCGCTCCATAGTCAGCATCAACATGCAGCGCACGCCGGACTTTGCTTATACCTATTCGTTTCCCCACCGGATGCATCCGCGAACAGATATCAATCGCCCGGCTGGATCACTCGCACGATCGCAAGCCTGCAACGCAGCACTTCGCGTGTTCGGCGAGAAGTTGGTAACCGATGAAGTTATCACCACCTGGGCCAATCGGTTTCTCGACCGCGAGGGCTTCCTCAGCAACGTCCGCAAGCGCCCTGTCCCGCACGAAGGGGCCTTCCGCATCGCGGGATATTTCTATTATTATGGAATCTTCTATTTCACCGAAAGCGTCTCGCTGCTGCCCAAGGAAGCGCATGCCGAATATGCAAGACGGCTTGCCGGAGTGATCATCGAGAAGCAGGAGAAGGATGGATCGTGGTGGGATTATCCCTTGTATGACTATCATCAACCTTATGGCACCGGTTACAGCCTGATGGCTTTGGCATGGTGCCGGGAAGCTCTCAATAGCAAGTAGGGCAGCATTCCATCCGGACTGCCGGATGAAAGACCGGGGCGGGATCCGCGTTCCATAGGATGATGAAAATCCGGATGCCTCTTCTCGCCTTGTTGTGTTGCCTCGCCACACCTGCGGGCGGCGGGCAACACTCGGAGCTGTGGGGCGCCGATGGTAAAAACTGGGATCCCGCAGGCCGTTTGCCCGATGTTTCCCATGCCGGTTATGCGTGTGGTGAGAAGCCCATTCCGAAAGTGGCGGTCCGTGCCAACGTGCGTGATTTAGGCGCGAAGGGCGATGGGGTGACCGATGACTCGGCGGCATTTCTCAAAGCCATTGAAAAGGCCCCCAGCGGTGCAATCCTGATCCCGGCGGGGCGATATTGCATCACGAAGATTCTGGAAATCCAGCGGCCGGGTCTTGTGTTGCGCGGCGAGGGCGCAGGCGAAACCATTCTGGTCTGCAAGGTGCCCCTCAATGATATCGCCCCAAACTGGGGGGAGACGACGAGCGGACTGCGCACATCGAATTACTCATGGTCCGGCGGGATGGTATGGTTCAAAGGTGGCAACTCCGGCAAACGGATCGGCAAATGCACCACCATGGCGAAGCGCGGTTCACGTGAACTGAAAGTCGAAGGAGACACCTCAATGCTCAAGGCGGGTTCCTGGATTGAAATCCGCGTGAATGATGATGAGCAGAAAACCCTGCTGGAGCATCTTTATTCGGGCGACCCGGGGAATCTAACAAAAATCAAACCCGGCAAACATTCCACCAGCTTTGTGACGCGGCTGCGCTGGGTGGATGGCAAGCGGCTTGCCTTGGAACGACCCTTGCGGATCGATGTCCGCCCGGAGTGGAAGCCGGTGGTTTCGCACTATCAACCTGAGGTGACTGAAAGCGGAATCGAAGAGTTATCATTTGAGTTTCCGGAACGCGAGTATGGCGGACATTTTTCCGAGCTGGGATACAATGCCGTGGCCTTCAACGGGGTGGCGCATTGCTGGGCGAGGAATCTGGAGATCATCAATTCGGACAGCGGGATCTTTGCCGGCGGACGATATTGCACGATCGAGGGGCTGCGTTTCATCACGAGGAATGTGAAGGAAAACAACGGCGAGTTCGGCCATCACGGAGTGACGCTTTCAGGTCATGACAACCTGCTCACACGGTTCGATATCCGCCAGCGTTTCATTCATGATATCAGCGTGGAACGTGGGGCGGGAAACGTGGCGTCGTCCGGCAAGGGGATCGACTTGTGTTTCGATCACCACAAGCGTGCACCTTATGAGAATGTGTTCACTGACATCGATCTCGGTGAAGGCACACGGATGTGGAAAAGCGGTGGCGGCGCGGACCTGGGAAGGCACTGTGCTGCACGGGGAACTTTCTGGAACATCCGGGCAAAGAAGAACCAGAAACATCCGGGGAATTTCGGTCCACCTTCGATGAATCTCGTGGCCGTGCAAACCGAAGAAGAATCCGTCACAGAAGAAGACGGGAAATGGATGGAAGCGATCCCACCGGAAAAAATCGCGCCTGCCAACATCCATGAAGCGCAGATTGCAAGGCGATTGAAGGCGAAGTGATATCCCTTTGTTGTTTCAATCGGGATCACGGCTGGAATCTCCCTTCGTCGGCATTCGCGCGGTGACGCAAAAGTGCAGGAGATTTCCGTGAAGATTCAATGACTTCTGCGGACATCATGCCAATCTGGGGATCGAGCATGTGGCATGTTTTCCATTGCCCATTCTCGGAAACCCGAGACCACCTGCATATGTTCAGGAAAATTCAGATAGATCATCCGATGAAGCGTCGATCACGCATTCACGCGGCGGGCCTTACCTTGACGGAGGTGCTCGTCGTGATTGTCATCATCGGCGTTCTTGCCGCGATCTTGTTTCCCCTGGCCCAAGGCATGCGGGAACGGGCGCGATCGGCACAATGCGTGCAAAACCTGCGGCAAATCGGCATCGGGCTGCAGGGTTATATCCAGGAAAAGAACGGCCGTTTTCCCGATGGTTCTGCCGATGTTTCATGGGTGCCAGGGATCACGACGACGCGATGCTGGTATGACGCCGCCGCGGAAAACATGGGGCGCGAGTATGTCCCCTATCACAAGGGCGATCCATTGCCGTCAGCGTTTGGGTGTCCCTCTGGAAATGGAAAAGCCTATGAACCGGCTTGGCCTTACACTGGCGATTATGCGGCAAACTTCTATCTCGGCCATCCGAACCACGGCGTCACGACGATCTCCGCGGTGAAGAATCCTTCATCAACCCCATACGTCCAGGACACGGTGAAGCAAAACAACTTCGGCACCGCGATCTACGGTTCCGGGTTTTCGAAAACCGCCAACACCGCCTTCGCGGATCGGCATCGCGGCAGTGGCAACATCCTGTGGGTGGATGGTCACGTTTCCACATTCACTCATGCCCAATACATGATGATTGCAAACGATCCCAAGCGCGGAGGTCCATACAACTTCATCAGGGGAAACTGGTAGTCAGCAGACAATTCGCGCTGTTTCCCGGGAATCCTTGCCAAGGTCCGTCCGGGTGCCTTGGATGGGCTGTGGTTTGAATGTTTTGTGCCGATCGAATGCATCCTGCTCCTTCCAAATTGCCCTTGTTTGTGTTTGAAGCCTTGGGCTCCCTGGCCTGCGGTTTTTATGGGAATTATGTGTTTTTTCTGTTCCGCGATCGGCATGGTTTCGGCAACCTCGGCAATCTCGGCGTGGCCGCCATGATGGGCTTGGTGATCGCATTGGCTTCCTGGCAGGCCGGGAAACTTGCGCAGCATCACGGTTGTTTCCGGGCGATGCTTGCGGGTCTTTTGGGGATGATGGTGGCTTTGGGAATCGGTGCGTGTTTCCCATCATTGCCGGTGCAGTTGGCCGTGCTCGTGGTTTGGGCAGCCTCGCAATTCATGATCTGGCCCGCGCTGGAGGCTCTGGTGACGGAGGGTGCAAGCGGTGGTGCCCGCGCACGTCTCGTCGGAGTTTACAGTGTGGTGTGGGCAAGCTGTTCGGCGCTATCGTATTTCTTCGGCGGAGGTCTGATCGAGTGGCTCGGGATCGGCAGCATTTTCTGGCTGCCACCGGGACTGCACTTGCTGCAGCTCGTCGTGTTGTGGAGGTATGCGCGGGGTGATGGTGAGACTCCAAAAGCGATTCCTGTGACGCACGAGCCCGTTCCGGACCGGCGTGTTGCAAATCCGCAGTCATTCCTGCGGATGGCCTGGCTGGCGAATCCCTTTGCCTGCGTCGCGGCATTCACCTTGCTGGCCATGATTCCGGAACTCGCACGGAGGATGGGCTTGAGCACGACGATGGCCGGCTTGTTTTGCTCGATCTGGTTTTTCGCGCGCTTGTTGGCGTTCATCGTGATGTGGCAATGGCCCGGCTGGCATTACCGGTTCCGCTGGCTGTTAGGCGGATACCTTCTGCTGATCGCTGGCTTCGCCACGGTGCTCACGGCGGATGGTTTGTTCTGGCTTGGTGTGGGACAAGTGGCGTTCGGGTTGGCGGTGGGGTTGCTGTATTACGCGTCGCTGTTTTACTCGATGGATGTGGGTGAGGCGCGCGCCGAGCAAGGAGGCATCCACGAGGCGATGATGGGTGCGGGAAACTTTGTGGGCCCGGGAATCGGTGCCTTGAGCCTGTGGATCGCACCGCACTCGGCACATGCCGGAGTTTGGTCGGTGAGCGGCTTGCTCGCGATCGGTTTGGCCGTGTTGGTTCGTAATCGCTTGAAGGGCGCGGCCTAGAATGGCAATGCATTCGTTCAACCCATGAAAAAACCCTCCGGAAACAAATCCACCCCACGGGTGGCTTTGCTCATCGAATCGTCGCGCAGCTACGGGCGTGAGTTGCTGATGGGAATCGCCAAGTATGTGAGGATTCACGGACCCTGGTCTGTCGAATTCGAAGAGGGCGACCCCGGCGAGCATTTTCCCAAATGGTTCGGCCGTTGGAAATGGGATGGCATCATCGCGCGGGTCTCAACTCCGGACATGGCCAAGGTCATTCGCCGGACCGGAGTGCCGGTGGTGGATTTGAGCGGGAGTCTGCCCGAATCCCGCTTTCCGCGGATCCGTTCGGATGAAAAGGCTGTGGGCAGGATGGCTGCGGAGCATCTGTTAGAGCGCGGATTCAAGCATTTTGCATTCTGCGGGTTCAATGGCACGGATTGGTCTGACTTGCGCCGGGCAAGTTTCGAAGAGCGGATTTCCGAAGCGGGATTCGCTTGTCTGGTGTTTGAAAATCCCGGCCCGATGAAATCATTTTCCCTCTCGGACTATGAGGAACACGGCGAACGGCACGAGCGGGATTTGATGCGCTGGTTGCAATCGCTGCCCAAGCCTTGTGGCCTCATGGCTTGCAACGATTCGCGCGGACGGCAGGTGCTCAATTGCTGCCGCGAAGTGGGTGTGGCCGTGCCGGATGAAGTTGCGGTCATCGGTGTGGACAAAGATGAAATCTTCTGTGAGTTGTCCGATCTGCCCTTGTCGAGCGTGATCCTCAACACCCAGCAGATCGGGTTTGAAGCCGCTGCATTGTTGGCGAGGCTGATGGCGGGCGAAAGCGTGGAGTCCGCATCCATCGTGGTCCAACCGATGGGCGTGATGGCCCGCCAATCCACGGATGTGCTTGCGATCGATGACCGGCACATCGCGACGGCGCTCAAGCACATCCGCGAACATGCGTGCGACGGGCTCGACGTCGAGTCCCTGCTCAGGGCTGTCCCACTTTCCAGGAGTGTGCTCGAACGGCGCTTTTCACAAATCCTTGGAACTTCACCGAAGGTGGAGATTCTTCGTGTCCGGCTCGACCGGGTATGCCGCCTCCTGGCGGAGTCCGATCTGTCACTCGCGGAAGTGGCCCACAAAGCTGGCTTCGAACATCCGGAATACATGAGTCGTCTGTTCAAGAAAAAGATGGGGATCACTCCGGGTGAATTCCGGAAGTTTCCCGGCACCGCACATCTTCCGCTTCGATGAGGGTGTTCCATGCTTCGAACCATTTCCGCCTGCCGCAAAAGTGCAGGAAAGATCCGCAAATGTTCAATGTCCTCTCGCACACTGCATGGCAGCCTTTTACAAAACATCCATTCACCATGAAACCCATCCTCCAAATCCTCTCGATGCTTGTGCCAGCGGCCACCATTGCATTCGCCCAACCCACCCGCCACGGCGAACCGCCCGTGAAGGCACCATTTCTGAAGGGTGAGGATTCGCTCTGCGTCAACGATTGGTGGAAACGCCCCGCGGGTGAAATCATTGATCTGAAGGTGCCGCGCGATCAGGTGGTGTGTTTTGGAATTTACACGGTTCACAACCGCATCCTCAAACTCACCGCTCAGCTCTATCCGCTTTTCCCTGCGGAAACCCGCGAGGTGCGGCTCGAAATTGACAAGGAGGGTGCGTGGACCGAAGTCGCACGGCAAAAGGTCAACGATCTCGGTTGGTCCACCACCTTCCGCATTGCGGATTGGGATGACTCGAAACATGTCAAATACCGGCTTCTTCATGGCGAGAAGGCATCGTTCGAGGGACTCATCCGGAAGAATCCCTCGGACAAGGATGAAATCGTAGTCGCTGCCCTCTCGTGCAACTCCAACAAGGACCGCGGCCTGCGCCCGGAATACGTGCGAAACATCAACCACCAGGATCCCGACCTTGTGTTCTTTGCTGGCGATCAATCGTATGATCACAAACAACACACGGCTGCCTGGCTCAAGTTCGGCCTCGCATTTCGTGATATCTTCCGCGAGCGCCCTTGTGTCACGATTCCAGATGATCACGACATCGGCCAAGGCAATCTTTGGGGCGAGGGTGGCAAGATCGCCAAGGCCGAAGCCGGCCACGACGGCGGTTATTTCTTTCATCACGAATATGTCAAAATGGTCGAGCGCCAACAATGCGCGCACCTGCCGGATCCATATGATCCTGCACCCGTCGAGCAAGGCATCGGTGTTTATTACACGCGTCTTCTGTTAGGTGGAATCGATTTTGCCATCATCGAGGACCGCAAGTTCAAGACAGGGCCGCTCGGTCGTCATCCGATGAAAGGACCGCGCCCGGACCACGTCCTCGATCCTCAATACGATCCAAAAGTAATCGACACGCCGGGCCTGCAATTGCTCGGCGCACGTCAGGAAAAATTCCTCGCCGACTGGGCCAAGATGCGCGAGGGCGTGGCCATCAAGGCGGTCCTCTCGCAAACCGGTTTCTGTGGTGGCGCACATCTCCATGGATCGCGCGACAACCGCCTCCATGCCGACCTCGATTCCAACGGCTGGCCACAAACCGGCCGCAACAAGGCGCTCGAACTCATCCAGCAAGCCCGCGCCGTCCACATCGCCGGTGACCAGCACATCGCCACCTTGATCCAGCATGGCATCCGCGATTTCCGCGACGGTCCCTGGGCCTTCGTCGTGCCAGCCATCGTCAACAACTACTATGGCCGCTGGTGGTGGCCCGAGGATGAAAAACCCGGTGCCCATCCCATCGCCGGATCACCGCTGCCGTGGACTGGCGACTATCTCGATGGTTTCCATAACAAAATCACCATGCTGGCCTACGCCAACCCTGAGAACCGCCTCCAGAACATCGCGGGCATCAAACCTGGCGACACCAGCAATGCCGATGCTGACTGGGGGCACGGTTATGGTTTGATCCGTTTCGTCAAAAAATCAGGTGAGGTCACCTTCGAATGCTGGCCCCGCTTCGCCGATGTGACCAAGCCCGGTGCCCGCCAATTCCCGGGTTGGCCACAAACAGTGAAACCCTGAGGTCGCCGCAAAAGTGCAGGAAAATTCCGCGAATGTTCAATGACGGATTGGCCGCAACTTGGCATTTTCATTTCGGATTTTGCCAACCCTTCTGCCGCCGAACCATTGCGGGTTCATATCAGGGCATTTGGAGCAACCATTAAAAACCCGTCATGAAATCAATCATCACTTCGTTCTTTGTTGCCTCGGCATCCGTAGCGACGCTGCCTGCAGCGATCACCATCACGGTAGCGAACAATGTCCCCAATGGAACGGTTTCCGGTGGATCCGGAACGGGTGCAGGCTCGATCAGCACAAGCTCCGGCACCATGAGTTCCAACCTTGGCCTGCCTGTCACGACCTATACTGTAAGTGGTGTGAATCTGACATCAGAAGGCGGAACCGCCAGCGAATCATTCACCTTCACCATCAGCTACACAGCGACCACGAATGGAGTCACAGCTGGCACTCCGGTATTCAGCAGCTTCGGAAATGTCGGAGTCGGAACGGGTGGGATTGTCAGCGGCGCGGAAACGCTCACGGCCACCATCTCATTGACTTCTACAAGCTTCGCAGGGCTCTCGCTGACGGGCTTCACGAAGGCAAGAGCCGGTGGATTCACATCTGGTGAAACAGGCACATTCACCTGGCAATCAGGCGGAACGGATACAGTTGAATTTGGCAGTACCATTTCGAATGTCTCGGGCAATTCGGTCACACTCACCGCCATCGGCGCTTCCACGCTCAACTTCGAGGGATTCGAGGCGCAATTTTCCGCAGTTCCCGAACCGGCGGCCACCACTCTGTTAGGCATGGGGACGCTCGCACTGCTGCGTCGCAGGAGAACGGCCTGAGTTAGGGAAGATCCCAGCGTGCCCGATAAAAGCGTTTGCCTTCCGGTGATGACACGGTGTCGGTGAGGCGGATCGATACCCGGCTGGTGCCGCTGGAAGGGAAGTTCTCCCTGCCTGTTTCGACATAACTGTTTGCCGGCACTTCCTGCCAGACATCCATGTTCGCGGATGTTTCAACAATCATTCTGGATGCGGCGGAATCGACCGGAAACGAGGTATCGAAATCCACCGTAAGCGTCGATCCATCCAGTGTCACACTGCCTTGGAGCTTGGGCTTCGACGAGCTATCGCGTGGATCGGTTTGAAATTGGAATTCCTCATCATTCGTGAAGCCATCGCCATCGGGGTCCGCGCCGCCACCGGAGATTGCCGGATTGTTCAACTCGGGGGCGGAAAAATAGGAGGCATTCCATTCGGCACGGCCGGGGAAAACGCGGACAGTCGTCTGCGCAGTGATGGTGCCGTTGAGGGTGAGCGTGTAAGTGGTATCGGCCACCGGTGATACTTCGAGGTAGCCGATTCCATCCACCGTCCGGCTCAGAACATTGCCCGCGCCTTGGTCGATCACGAGTGTCGTCGGTGAGCTGACGTCCCACTCCAGGGTTGCCACTCCTCCCTCAACAATCGAGGGCTGCACTGCTCCGAAAAGGCGGATCGCAGCAGGTCCAGCGACGGCAGCGGTCTGACCTGTTAGAGTTTCCGAAACGCTGGCATCACCATAGGCAATCTCGACCCGATAGGTGGCGGCGTTGTCATAAACCGGCGGACGATAACGGCTGCCTCGGATGCGCATGGCATGGACCAGTTCACCGGTCGTTTCCTGATAGATACGCACCACCGGATTGTCACGCCAGTGGGTATCGATCACCGGAAGATAACCCGTCGCCACCCGCCCATCGTTGTCGGTCTGGCGAATCGTTTGCGGCCAATCCGAGAACTGTGCGCCGGTCTGCGGGTATTCCGGATCGGCATGGATCGGCCAAGCTTCGAAGGTAATTTCACGGGTCTTGCGCTGAACCCGAGTAATGCCATAACCTGCCCCTCGGTCGTGATAGTTTGGTGGATTGACCCCGGTGGTTTGTTGATAGTATTCCGGAGAATTGGCCGAACCGAGAATCGCGAAATGATGGGGATCGTTTGATACAAGATTGGGAGTCACACCATCCGGCAGCGTGCCCACGCCGTTGAAGAAGTAGTCTCCCTTGTATGGACTGATGGTTGGCGTGGTGCCATCCGCATTGTGAACCGGATCGAAGATGCGCGGGAAGAAATTTGCCATCGCCGGAGCGGTGAATGAAATGCCGGCATCGCGCGGAGCATCTGCCCCATGGTGGGCGAGTGTGCCGAGGTGCTGATCGCCGGACAATTGGAACATGCGGCTCGTGCGGATAAGTCGCCACGCCTCGTTGCGGCGATGCGTCGGCCAGCCATGGGCGTCCCGGTCGGTCATGCGGAAGATATATCCCGTGTTGGCGTGAGTGTTCAGGATTGCCAATGGGGATTGGGAAGCGACGAGTTTGATGTCCTGCCCGGCCCAGTCCTTGTTCCACTGCCGCAGGAACTCATGCTGGCGCTCGCCCAGCAGATGCTGTTCTTCAAGAGTCCCGGGCGAGCTCGGACCAGTCTTGAACTTGCGGTCTTCGAGGATGGCGACGCCGAGTCGCCCATAGGTCATGCCGGTAAAATAGACGCCGATTCCCTGCGCGATTGTGGGTGGTGGTTGGACGGAGTTATAGGGATCCGGATCCGGCAGGTTCGAGGTGTGTGCCCGTTCGGACATGCGCACCCACTCGGGCGGTTCGATGTAGCCACCGGTGCCTTCACTGGTCGTCGCGATGCCGCCCTCGCCCCAAAGATTTCCCTGGAAGATATCATGATCATCCGGGATGGCGACCGTCGGAATATCCCGCGAAAGATCCCGGGCTTGCATGACCCACAGATACCACTTGTAGAGGAAATCGAGTTGGCGGTTGATATCACTCGACGTGTCTTTGTTGGTCGGCTGCGGTTCGTAGAGTTGATCGCCAAGGGCCAGCAGGACATCGGGTTGGTGCTTCGCGATGTGGGCGAAGGATTGCGGGTGCGGATGCCACATCATCACCGGCGACCAATCGAA
>JALOTR010000021.1 GCA_025457805.1 Akkermansiaceae bacterium
CGGACTTTTGCGGCGATCCATGCGTTTCCTTCCTCGATCTCAATACCGGCAAGGTCGTTTCACCGGACGAGGATGAGGAAGCCGATTCGATGTTTGGCGACGCCAACCTTCTCTTTTTGAACCCCGACATTTTCGAGGATTTGTTCTATGGGTCGCTCGATGAATTTGTGGGTTCCCTCCCGGATGATACCCTGCGGAGGCAACTCGAAAAAGCGATCCGTGGCAAAGGGGCGTTCCGGCGCTTCAAGGACATCGTATTCGGCGGCGGCAACGTCGAGTTGAAGCATCGCTGGGAATGGTTTGAAATCAGCCGCCGCCGCAAGCGCATCGTGGAGTGGCTGTGCGACATGAACGTCGAGCCGGATTGGGGCCGGGATATCTTCGAGGCACCGCCGCTGCCAAACAAACGCGCCGATCTTCTCTGTGCGGTGCTCGCCTTCGTCGAGAAAGCCATCCAACTTCCCGGCGTGCGGCGCATCGCCCTGCTCGGCTCGCTCGCCACGCCCAAGGCCATCCCCAAGGACGTCGATCTGCTCGTCGAGGTGGAGGAAACCATGCCGCTAGAACCACTCGCCCGCCTCAAGCGCCGCTTGTCCGGAGCGACCATGGCCACCGGCGACGGCTGTGGGGCCGATGTGTTTCTTTGCAACTCCCAGCACGAATATCTTGGCCGCATTTGCTCGTGGAAACAATGCGCCTCTGGTTTCCGCCAGGCTTGTCAGGCACAACATTGTGGCAAGCGGACCTTCCTTTGCGACGATCTCCAAGACATCCGCCTCGACCCCACACTCGTCGCCGCAGCCCCGCTCGAACTCTGGCCGGAAATCATCGCCCGCAACGAGATCCCGGACGATGTGCAAAGGTTGCTTGTGGAACCCTTGTGGGGAATATGAAAAACCACGGTCACTAAACCTTCTCCCGCCTATGGACATTCCCCGCCTCAATCCTCCTCCCGAGGGAGAAACCCTAAAAGGTTGGTGTCTCTATCAGGATGATCGCTGGGATGGTCCCGTGCCGCACGATTGGGACGAACACGGTTGGTTCGTCTATCCAGACCGGGCCACGGCTTTCATCGGCTTGGCACGCGAACTCCGAAGGCGTTGCGATCTTTTCGACGCCGGGCGCTTGCATGGCGAAGGGCTCGTTTGCACTTGGTATCCCGTCGAAGTCACCTACTTGCCAGACGGATGCGTTCGGGATGAAACGAAAGCGGAGTTCGAACCCGGAAAACCCTGGTGATCTGTCGCCCTGCGAGTAGCAACTATTCCCCTGTCCGATGCGATACCGGGGCCGGTGATCACGATTGCACTGCTTATGGGATTCTGGCTGACTCCCACTCATCCAATGACCCCAGCGAATTCGACTCTATCACCAAGCTCGAAGCCGACCTTTGGTCTGCCGCCGACAACCTCCGCGCGAATTCCAAGTTGACCTCTTCCGAATACTGCATGCCGGTCCTAGGCATCATTTTCCTGCGCCATGCCGCGAACCGATACGAAACGGCGCTGAAGCAGATCCAGTCCGATCAGGCCTCCGGGAAAATGCCCAAGCGCAAGCTGGTGAAGGCGGACTTCATCAAGCGCCGCGCCCTGATGCTGCCCGAGGAGGCCCGCTATGGGCACTTGCTCGGGCTGGCTGGAAACCAGCAGCTCGGCGAGAAACTCGTGGAGGCCATGAACGCCATCGAGCCGGATCACGGCGTTGTCGCAGACCTCGCCTGCGGCTCTGCCGGGATGTTCGTGCAGAGCAGCCACTTCATCGAGGATCATGGCGGGCGCACCATGGACAAGGTGACCTTCTACGGTCAGGAGAAAACGGCCACCACCATCCGGCTGGCGAAGATGAACCTCGCCGTCCACGGGCTGGAGGGCGACATCCGCGAGGCCAATACCTTTTACGAAGACGTCCACGAACTCGCTGATGGCCGCTCGCTGTGGGGAAACTGCGATTTCATCATGGCCAATCCACCCTTCAATGTGGACATGGTGGATTCCACCAAGATCAAGGGCGACCGACGCCTGCCCTTTGGCCTGCCGGGGGTGAACAAGGACAAGAAGGTCTCCAACGGCAACTACCTCTGGATCTCTTATTTCCACAGCTGCCTGAGCAAAACCGGGCGCTCGGGCTTCGTCATGTCCTCCCAGGCTTCCAGCGCGGGCCACGGCGAGGAGGAGGTCCGGCGCAAGTTGGTGGAAACCGGCGACGTGGATGTGATGGTCTCCGTCCGTTCGAACTTCTTCTACACCAGGACGGTTCCATGTGAGTTGTGGTTTTTTGACAAAGGGAAACCGTCCCCCTCACCCCCAACCCCTCTCCCAGAAGGAGAGGGGAGCAAGAAATCGCATTTCCGTGGCGGTTACGATTTCTCTGGGCTGGTGGCACAGGCTCGGGAATTGCGGAAGAAGCAAACCCCTGCGGAAGAGTTGCTTTGGCAATTGCTCAGAAACCGCCAAATTGCCGACCTGAAAATCCGCCGCCAGCATCAGATTGGGGATTACATCACCGACTTCTACTGCCACGAACGCAAGCTAGTCATCGAACTCGATGGCGAAATTCACGAGACACCCGCAAAGAAGAAGTCCGACATCAAGCCCCCTCATGATCCGACCTCACGATTCCGCCCAAGGTGGCCAAGCGCCATTCGATCCGAAGTCACTATTCCTGCACATGGAGCGTTCGCGCCGCAAGGTTCCTCCCGGTGACATCGGCGAGTCGCAGGAATGTTATTACGATGCGATGGAAGCCGGGTCCGAGATCGAGGCCTATCGCTTGTTATCACGAGCGCTGGAGCTGGATCCCGGCAACACGGACGCTTGGTTGTTGATGTTGAGTTATTACCCGCCGCAATCCGCGGATGAGGAGATCGAAACCCTGCGCAAGCTCGTTGCAACCGCGGAAGAACGCCTTGGCGAAAAGGCCTTCAAGGAATTTGCCGGGCATTTCTGGGGCTTTCACGAATCCCGCCCCTACATGCGGGCCCGCGCGGCTCTTGCCGATGCGCTGCACCGCGCCGGACGGGTCGAGTCCGCATCCGCCGAAGTGGCAGCCATGCTGGAGCTGAACCCCGGCGACAACCAAGGCCTTCGCTACCGCCTGCTCGCCTGCCATCTGGCGCTCGGCAAGATGGGTGACGCCAGGAAGCTGTTCGACCGCTACCCGGATGAGTTCGATTTCAACACCGTCTTCGCCTGGGCCAAGGTGCTCGAACGGTTTCTGGCAGGAAATCCGGAAGAGGCCGCGCAAGCCGTGGCCTCCGCGCAAAAGCAGAATCCGGCATCGCAAGCCTACGTCCTCGGCCACCGCAAGGTCCCGAAGAACCCGCCGGATTCCTATTCGCCCGGAAGCAAGGAAGAAGCCATGTGTTTCGCCGCCGATCTTCAAACCGCCTGGAACGCTCATCCCTCCGCCAAGAAGTGGCTCGCCTCGCTGAATCCAAAGAAGTGATTAGCGGGTGATCGAGGTGTGAAAAACGCCATCACGATTCGTTAGAGTTCACTTGTCGAAGAAAGCGCGCTTGCCCTGCGGCAATTTCACCGGGATGCAATCCACCGGCACCACCAGACCGGATTCCGTTACGAAGACATTGGCCGGGCGCATGTCGAAGACCACGGCGTCATCCCGGACAAACGCATAGGAATCCTCGTAACCAATTCCGTGGTTGTGCCTCAGCTTGGTGAAGCCCAGTTCATCGACCATCAGGCGGATGATTTCCTCCCACCGGGCAGGCCTGCCCCTCACGATGTTCTGGCGCGTGATGATTCTGCGGTTTCCCGCATCGCCGCCCAATCCGACAAACCGGATGGCGAATCCGAAAATCCCATCCTGAAGGGCCAGGCGATTCAAATAGTCCACAGGAAATGCTGGAGCCATCCGCGGCGTTCCAATGTCGAAATCGACGACATAGGCGGCTCTGCCGGGTTTCGTGAACTTGAGAATCGTGCCAGTGACAGGATCCGGAAGCACATCGTGTTCGACGCCCCCGGTCACGGTCGGCCGCAAACCGTCATGAAGAAAACCCTGCCTTATGGCTTCGTTTTCGAGTATCCCGAAGTGGATTTGGATGGAATCGGGATCAGCTTCGTCCCCATCGACCGTTCCATCTGCCGATAAAACTCGGCGGAGGTCATGGATGACGGCTTCGAGAGTTCGGTCCTGACCCGGTTGTGGTAGGCCCGGACTCTCTGGTGTTGGATTTCGTTCGAATTCATCTGACAACACACAAAGCTTAGCCAATCGCCCGATTTTCTCAAGGTTGAACTTTTCGGCTGCAAGCGATTCAAGGTATTTTACCTCAGCGTCCGGATACGAGCCCCTGTCCGGCCGAGAATTCGAGCCGTTGGTGAAGTGACAAGCTCAACCTCGGGTGCTGCCGATTGAGTGCCATCCAAAAACATGCTGGCAGATGGTCCGGCCTTGGGCTATCAACATGGGTGTCTAACACGTGACGCCGGTTCTCCACCCATGGCTCATACCAACATCAATTCGGAAGATCGGCTGGTCCAGGCGACCTTTGCCGCACATCTGGCAGGCGAGTTGGGCTGGGAGAGCATCTATGCCTACAATCAGGAGGATTTCGGCAACGGAAGCCTCTTGGGGCGCACGGATGATCGTGAAGTGGTGTTGAAGCGGGATCTCCGCGCAGCGGTGGGACGGCTGAATCCCTAGCTGCCCGCAAGCGCATTGGACGAAGCGGTGGCTAAGATGAGTGCGCATGACTTCTCCCGCTCGATCCTCCAGCACAACCAGCAGTTTCATGATTGGATGAGGAATGGCGTGCCAGTGGACTATCGGGATGCTTCGGGTAGCAAGCGTTCGGCCCGGGTGCAGGTGATCGATTTCGAGAACAAGGTGGGTGCGGACGGAACTCCGAACAATCGCTTCCTAACAGTGCGGGAACTTTGGATCAAGGGGCTGCGGGCACCGGGATACCGCCGCCGGGCGGATCTGGTATGTTTCATCAATGGCTTGCCGGTAGTATTCATCGAGCTGAAGGCGGTTTATTTGAATATCCGTGCCGGGTTCGACGGGAACCTGGCGGATTACCGTGATGAGAACTGCATTGCCCATGCCTTCCACCACAACGCGTTCCTGATCGTCAGCAACGGTGATGCGGCGCGCTACGGTTCAATCACGAGCAGTTGGGAACATTTTTACGAATGGAAGCGTCTCAAGGAAAGTGATGCCGGAGATGTTTCTGCCAAGGTGCTTCTGAATGGCATGCTCGCCCATGAGCGACTGCTTGATTTGTTGGAGAATTTCATCCTGTTCGATCAGAGCAAACCCGGAAAGACGCGAAAGGTAGTTGGCAGAAATCATCAGGTGCTGGGAGTGAATCAGGCTGTCGCCTCGGTGGTGAAGCAGGAGGAGTTGAAGCTCCGCTTTCCACCGGGCGAACGCATGGTCAAGCGTCTGGCGGAGCGCACTCCGCAGTCCAAGGCGGCGGAAGGACTGCCGGAAGGAGATGGCTTGTATGCCCTGGCGTTGCGCAAGCAGGCCTTGGAAAAGGAAGGTGATGCGTTTCTTGAACTGGTGGAGCCGGTTCATCCGGAACTCGGAAAGCTCGGAGTCTTCTGGCAGACTCAGGGTAGTGGAAAGTCCTATTCGATGGTCTTTTTCGCCGAGAAAGTCCGGCGGCGGATTTCGAAGAAGTTCTCCTTTGTCTTCATGACGGACCGAAAGGATCTGGATGACCAGATTTATGCGACCTTCGTGGGATGCGGTGCAGCGCCGGAAGGCACGCCCAGAGCAAGATCCGGTGATGATCTCGAACGGCATCTCAAGGGCAATTCGCCCTATGTTTTCAGCCTGATCCACAAGTTCAACAAGACCGTCGATCCGCGCCATCCCTACAGCGAACGCGATGACATCATCATCATTTCCGATGAGGCTCACCGCACCCAATCCGGCAAGCTGGCGCTGAACATGCGGCTGGCGCTGCCGAATGCCTCGTTTCTCGGTTTCACGGGCACGCCTCTGTTCAGTTATGACCAGATCACCAAACGAATCTTCGGAGACTATGTCTCGCGCTATGACTTCAAACGGTCCGAAGAGGATGGGGCGACTGTCAAACTGGTTTATGAAAATCGCGGCGAGAAACTGAAAGTCGCCCGTCTCGATCTGAACGACTGTGTTGCGGCAGCCATCGAAGCTACCGATCTCGATTCCGATCAGGAAGCGCACTTGGAGAAGTTGTTGGGCAAGGACTATGAGGTGATCACGTCGCACCGGCGTTTGAACAAGATCGCACGGGACTTCGTGGAATATGCTTCCGGTCGGTGGGAATCCGGCAAAGCGATGTTGGTGTGTGTGGACAAGGTGACTTGCGCGCGAATGTGGAAGCGGATTGAGCGCATGCCTTTCAACACTCTACATCGACAAGCCGATGCGTGCGCACACACTGATGCAGGCTATTGCCCGCGCCAATCGGATCTATCCCGGCAAAGACTTCGGTCTCATCGTGGATTACAATGGAATGCTGAAAAGCCTTCGCGCTGCATTTGCTCAGTATGCGCTGGGTGAGGGGGCGAACGGCGGGGAGGAAATCGTTTCTCCGATTGAAGACCGTGTGAATGCCCTATTGGATGCAATAGAAGCTGCCGAAGCTCATTTGCTGCAACTTGGATTCGATGTGTCCTGCCTCAAGGGGGCCAAGGGATTCGAAAAGATCCGGGCGTTTCGTGATGCGGTGAATTGTCTTTGTAAGAGTGATGAGAGCAGGCGCCGCTATGAGATCATCGCACGGCAGGTGTTCTCCCGCTTCAAGGCCCTGGTGATGGAGCCGAGTGCGTTTGCCTATTCGGAACGCCACGACAACATCGAAGCGATTTTCAAAAAGCTATCTGAGCGCCGTGATCTATCGGATGTCACCCAAGTCCTCAAAGAGCTCCGCAAGATCATCAATGACGCCATTGCGACCGCAGGTCCCGGTGAAGATCAACGGGACGAATTGCGATATGATCTTTCGAATATCAATCACGAGCGATTGCGGACGGAATTTGCAACGAGGGTGAAGAGGAAGGCGAGCGTCGTTCAGGACATCCGGGACCTGATCGAGGCAAAGCTGGCCCAAATGCTCGCGAACAACCCGACGCGAATGGATTATTACGCCCGCTATGGTGAGATCGTGGCGGAGTATAACCGGGAAAAGGACCGTGTGACGGTGGAGGATACATTTGCCCGCCTAACAGACTTCCTGGGTGGGCTTGATGAAGAGGACCGCCGGGCCGCGCGTGAAGGCCTCACCGAAAGCGAACTGGCAATCTATGATCTCCTGAAGAAAGACGATTTGAAAGCGGCCGAACTTGAAAGGATCAAGCAGTCCAGCAAGAAGCTCTTGGAACGGCTCCGAGAGGTCGTGAGGCCGCTCGATCAATGGACTGAGAAAGAAAGCACGCGGGCCGAAGTCGAATCCGAAGTTCTCGACGAGGTATTCCGCCTGCTGCCAGACCCGCCATTTTCCGAGTCAGAAAAAGAGGAGCTTGCCGCGAAGGTGTTTGAACATCTTTGGATGCAGTCGTCCTCCGGCGCGTTTCCAGAGCAGGCGGCTTGAGGCGCTTGGGAGTTTTCGCTCCTCCAACAAACTCCGCGCCATCGCCGGATTGACTTTGATCGTGATCTCGGCACCCGCCAGCGTCTTGTGGGGAGTGAGGTTTTGGATGTGTCTTTTCAGGGGATTTCGCTCCAAATTTTGGATTTGACCATTTTTCTGACCATTTTACGATTATGGAATGAACGTCCGCCAAATCAGCATCAGTGAGTTCAAGGCTCATTGCACGGAGGAGATTCGCGCGGTGGAAAAGGGCGATCTCCTGCTCGAACTCACCCGCCACGGAAAAACTGTCGCCGTGGTCCAGTCACCTTCCGTAGCTCCCTCGGCACCCACTTTGGAGAATTGGGTTTGCAGCGGAAAAGGCACGGTGACATTCGCGCCCAGCTACGATCCAGCCGCCCCGGCATTCGAGCCGGAGGATTGGGAAAGTTGACACTACCCGATGGTCGTGAACACGAACTACCTGCTCGATACTTGTGCCTGGATTGACGCTTTCACCGCACCGGAGCTGCTGAAACCCAGCGTCCGTAAACTCCTCAGCTCCCAGCGCCTCATCCATGTCGCATCCATTAGCCTACTGGAAGTCGCCCGCAAGGAAGCTGTAGGTCAACTGATATTCGGCATGCCACTTGCCGATTGGTTCCGCATCGCCTTGCCGCAGAATCGTGTGAAAGTCATCGAGCTTTCCCCGGAAATTTCCATCGACGCCACCCGCCTTCCCGAGTGGAGCCACAAGGATCCCGGCGACCAACTCGTCGTCGCGACCGCCCGTACGCACCGCCTCACCGTCCTTACCTCCAACGGGAAAATCCTCGCCTATCCCCACGTCCAAAGCCTCGCTTCCCGCAAATGAGCCACCCGTGGGTTGAAACCCATGGGTAGCATCGTCCCGTCGCGCTGCGACGCGTTGGGATGCCGGGTCGCAGAGCGACCATTGATGGTAGCCGGGTGTTTCAACGCCCGGACATTGAGCCGATGAAAGATTGCGTCGCATCGCGACGCTTGATTGTTAGGGGGAAATCTATAGAATGTTTGAAAGCACACATGTCCCATGGCGAATACGTTTACTTCGTTGCACTATCACATGGTTTTCAGCACCAAGAACCGTGAACGATGGATTACATCGGAAGTTGAGGAACGGATTTGGGCTTATCTCGGGGGTATCGCTAAGGAAAACAAGGTGCATCCCATTCAGATCGGGGGAATTGAGGATCATGTGCATCTTCTGTTAGGGGCACCGGCATCGCTTGCCCCTAGCAAGATTGCACAGTTGATCAAAGGTGGTTCCTCCGCGTGGATTCACGAAACGTTTCCAAACATGAAGAGGTTCGCATGGCAGGATGGGTATGGTGTTTTCTCGGTGAGCAAATCCAACATCCCGGAGGTGGTGGATTATATCCGGGGGCAACGTGAACATCATCGGACCAGGACGTTTCAGGAGGAATATATCGCGTTTTTGAAGAGGCATGAGATCCAATATGATGAGCGGTATGTTTGGGGGTGAGCATGAGGCGAGACATGGCTTTTCAAGCGTCGCGATGCGACGCGAATCCGGGGGTGGGTGCTCGTCCGTGGGTTGAAACCCACGGCTACCATCGTTCGGTCGCTCTGCGACGGAGACGAGGGTGTTCGATTCGCGACGGAGGGGGATATCGGTCGCGGAGCGACCATTGAGGGTAGCCGGGCGTTTCAACGCCCGGGGTAGGGTGATGAAATCTTTTCCGTCGCGTCGCGACGGTTGACTGGGCGCTCGTCCGTGGGTTGAAACCCACGGCTACATTCATTCGGTCGCGCTGCGACGTAGAAGGATGCCCGGTCGCAGAGCGACCATTGATGGTAGCCGGGCGTTTCAACGCCCGGGTTGGGTGATGGATTCTTTTCCGTCGCGTCGCGACGATTGACTGGCGATGCTCACTCCTCCAACAGCGCCCGCACCATCGCTGGATCGAGTTTGTTGGTGATGTCGGCATCCGCTAACAAGCCGGCGGCGAGTTTGGCTTTGTCTTGTTGGAGTTGATGGATGCGTTGTTCGACCGTGTCCTGGCAGAGGAGTTTGTGGACGAAGACGGGTTTGTCCTGGCCGATGCGGTAGGCGCGGTCTGTCGCTTGGTTTTCGGCGGCGGGGTTCCACCAGGGGTCGTAGTGGATGACGGTGTCGGCGGCTGTTAGATTGAGGCCGGTGCCGCCGGCTTTGAGGGAAATGAGGAAGAGGGGGATTTTTCCGGTTTGGAAGTCCTCGACTAGTTTGCCGCGGTCTTTGGAGGCTCCGGTGAGTTTGAGGTAGGCGATTTTTTCCTTCACGAGATGCGCCTCAATCAGGCTGAGCATGGTGGTGAATTGGGAAAAGATGAGGATACGGCGGCCTTCTTCGATGAGGACGGCGAGCAGTTCGGTTAGGAAATCGAGTTTGGCGGATTCCTTCACTGCGTGGGAATATTCGTCTGGCAAGAGGCGGGGATCGCAGCAGATTTGGCGGAGTTTTAATAGAGCATCGAGGAAGACGATTTGATACTCGCTGCCGCCACGCGCGGCGAGGGCTTCGCGGACGCGTTTGTTCATGGTGGCTCTAACGGTTTCGTAGAGGTCCTTTTGTGCGGTGTGGAGTTCGATGAGGTGGACGAGTTCGGTCTTCGGCGGGAGTTCTTTGGCGACCTGATCTTTGGTGCGGCGGAGGATGAGCGGGGCGACGCGTTTTTTGAGGACTTCGTTGCATTCTTCGTTGCCGTCTTTTTCGATGGGTTTGCGGAAGCGGGTATTGAAAGCTTCCTCGCTACCGAGGAAACCGGGGACGAGGAATCGCATGAGACTCCATAACTCGCCGAGGTGGTTTTCGACGGGGGTTCCAGATAAGCAGAGGCGGTGGCGGGCTTCGAGTTTGCAGGCGGCTTGCGCGACTTTTGCACGTGGGTTTTTGATGTTCTGTGCTTCGTCGAGCACGATCATGTGCCAGGTGTGGAGTCGGAGTTTCTCGATATCGCGGTGGAGCAGGGCGAAAGATGTGAGAACGAGATCGGCGTGGGGGATGGAGCGGTGGTATTTGGTGCGTTCGGGGCCGTTGAGAACAAGCACGCGGAGGTCGGGTGTGAACTTGAGGGCTTCCGCTCGCCAGTTGGGAACGACGGAGGTGGGGGCTACGACCAGCACGGGTGCGCCGCGCGAGTGGCCACTTTGTTTTTCTGTTAGAATGTGGGTGAGGGTTTGCAGGGTTTTGCCGAGACCCATGTCATCGGCGAGGATGCCATGGAGGCCATGACGGGCAAGGAACTGCATCCAGCGGAAACCGGCGAGTTGATAGTCGCGCAAGGTGGCTTTGACACCGGCGGAGGGTTCGATGGGTTCGATGCCGGAGAAATCTTTGATTTTGGAAGCAAGCTCGGCGAGGTCGGGCGGGGGATCGATTCCGAGGTCGGCGAGTTGGGCGAGGGAGGCGGCGTCGAGGGCGTGGAGCTTGGTTTTTTCCGGAAATTTCGGGTCGATGAGCGACGCGAGGTGCTTCAGGATGCGGCGGACGCGGCCGATGGGAAGCTTGAGCGCATCGCCATCCGGCAGCGGGGCATAGACGTGTCCATTGTCCGGGCGATCAAGGGTTTCTTCGAGAAAATCGTTTTCTAACAACCCGGCAAGAATGGGCAGGAGGTCATAGCGTTGACCGGAGACATCGAAGCCGACGGAGAGGCTAAACCAGCCGCCGGCTGTGGGCGTGAGGGCGCTGTCCCACTGCGAGGGATCGGCATCGAAGACGCGGTGGCCGACGTTGTCATCGATGCTGACGCTCCAGCCGTTTTCAACGAGGCGGGCGACCATTTCGCCGCGAAACTGGTGCCAGAAGGCATCGACCGAGATGCGGGATGGATCGGGAAACCAGCGGTCGCGTGGCTTGGCATCACGGGCGTCGCGGGACTTGAGGTTGAGCAGGAAGCGCCAGGCGGAATTCGATTGGAGCGAGGAGAGTCCGGTGTCGGCAAGTTGGCGCGCGGCGGTGTTTTCGGCGGCGGCGTTGTGTTCGAGGATGGCCTCGCTGCCGTCTGTTAGAGTGATGCCGCTGGTCCAATGCGGTTGTGAGCTGCGGAGCGGACTACGACGTCCGCCGTAGTTCACCGTGGCATCGGCGGCGATCCAGAATTCGGGCTCCGGCTGGCCGAGGGATTGGAGGAGAAGTTTCGAAGTGCGATCGACTGGCTCGCGGGTGACATGGATTTCGAAGACCGGCTCGATGATCACGCGGGGGAGTTTGGCGGGCAGCGGTGGCGGTGCGGCGGGAGCTTTTGGCAGCGCTTCCGCCACGGCGGCGGCGACGCTGCGGCCGGAGAGGCGGGTGAGGTCGCGTTCTTTTTCCGCCTTCAGGAGAAGGGCGGCGGCGTGATGGCAGTAGGTGCCGATTTCGCAGGAGCAGAATGTTTCCAAGTCCCATGAGCTG
>JALOTR010000531.1 GCA_025457805.1 Akkermansiaceae bacterium
TTCGCTTCGCAGCGAGCACCTGCATGCCACGCTCCGGGACGATGGTGAGCACGCCCGTTTCCCGCGATGCACCGCGAACGCCAATGCGTGGGACTTGCCATGACTCCTGCGAACCGGTGGTCGGACCTGTTAGAGAAAGGCTGAATGCAACCCGACCCAGCGTCTTGCCGGTAAGATGAAGCGTGATGATGCGTTTGCCATCGACTTTGCCTTCAGTCCAATGGCTGAGCGAGTCTCCGGACGCACTCTCGATCTCCAATCCATCCGGCACCGCAAGTTCAAGGCGGAACAATCCCGAACGGGTGATTTCCACATTCAGATCCGTTGCAATCACCAGACGATCCTCACCGAGTGATACCAATTGCCATGCATCCGATCTCAGCTCGGGAGCAACAGCGGTCACTTTGAGTTTTGCCGAGGCCTCATCCACGCCGTAGCGGAAGACGTGTTGCAAGCTTGCGAGCGCATTGCCGAACTCATTGCGAGGGATGAGTTTTTTATCAAAATCATCCGCATTGATCCGGGAGAGTCCGCTGGTTTCGATTCCCTCCGCCTGCACATCCTCGCCGAAAGCCAAGGCGAACATGCCCACCTCCCCTGCCGCGCCATCAATGCGGACCGGGGCGAGTTCGAGATCGGCGGGCAGCGTGCCCGAGCCGCGCTGGGTTTCTATCAGAAATGAAAACGCCTCCTCCTGCGCGGGATCGACGCCCATGCGGAGTTCCTGCTTTTCCGGATCAAATCGCCAGGAACCGACCGGTCCGTCCACCACATCACTCACCGTGAAACCCAGGGGAATCTTTACCGAGAGCGAACCCACCTTGCCCTGTGCAGGGCGGATGGAAATGCGGTGACGCCCATTCACCACGCCCGGCCCGGGGATGAATACTTGCGAGGTCTGGGCATAAAAGCGGGTTTGTTCGGAACCGGCATCGCGTTGTTTCAAGCGCGACTGAATGATGACCGGATCCTGCGGACCGAGCACCAACAAGGCACCGCTTTCATTGGCTTTCAAGTTTTCCAGAATCTGGGTCCGGGCGGCACCGGGAGATGTGAACTCCCAGCCGCTCTGATCGCGTTTTACGGTGATGCGGCGCATGGCAGCAGGGCCGCCGGGCAGCTCCCAGCCGCGCATGGGATCGCTGAGCGGCATTTCAAACACCGCCCGGCCTGTGAGCAATCCCGCGCGTTCTGCGATGAGGGCATAGGTGTTCTTTTCCTGCCACTGCATCTTCACCAATTTCAATCCATCGCCTTCGAAACTGCCAAGCACGGCAGGTTCGCGCAAAAGAAGGAAACGGTCGCCCTCCTCGCCACGCACGGTGACATCGATGCTGCCATAGAGCCGACCCTCGCGGATCTGCCAGTCGTGGATCATCGACTCGGCGGGCTTCATGATATCTGTCGATTCGTCTGCGGCGTATGATTTGTTAGATAATACAAAGGCCAGCACCAGCATCGCGGCGATGAAGGGCGAGTGACGGGATTTCCAGGTGCGGATGAATGCAGGCAGCAACCAGGTCATGCCCACCATGGCGATGATGCCGAGGAACAGTGAAGCTCCGCCACGGATCGAGAGAAATGATGCAATCACCAGCACCAGGCCGGAGCCGAGCCACCAGCGGTCGCGTTTCAAGAATCCACCCAGCGCGATGGTGGCTCCAATCGCGAAGCCCAACCAGACGCTCCAGCCAGTGCCTGCCCTCCACAAGGGAAGATTGCCGAGTTCCACCGAGATTTCCGCATCGGCGGCGACGACCGGCGCGGCGTATTGGAGCATGGAAGAAGCGGCGCGGCTGGAGTTCAACGCGGAAACTGCGAGATAACATGCCAGCGCGACAAACAAGACCCCGCTGAACAAGACCACGGCTTTGGCAATGCCATTTGGTTTCCAACGCATGAGAGCGATGGCCGTGAGCGCAGTGATCAGCAAGGCCATCACGCCCCCGCGTTTTCGGCCGAGCCATTCCCATCCGCTTTCCGCGAGCACCGGTTCCACCAGATCCGCCGTGCCACCGCGCGGCACGAGACGACGGCCTTCATCGCCGGTGATGGTCCATTCGCCGATCAATACCGGCACCTCAAGGCGGGGCGCCACGAGACGCGGGCGATTTTCATCCTCAGAACGCGCACCATAACGAAATGATATCTCCGCGGCTTCGTTGGGATTCGATTGAGGCGGCAATGGCACCAAGGTGTGTGCTCCATCGATCTGTGCATTGACGGTTTGATCATTCACCTTTGCCTCCCACAGCACGGCCCCGGCGGGAAGCGACATGCGCAAGGTGCTGCGTCCGCGGGTTTTTACGAAAATGCGCGCATCGGTCACCCACTGGCCATCCCGCGAAACATGACTGCTGAGTTTCTCGAAATCGACCACCTGATGCACTGTTTCGCCAGTCTCGAACCAATCCACATCCATCGATATGTTAAACTCGCGACCTGTGTATTGCCACGCGCCGAGCGTGGGAGCCGTGCTGAGCAGGCGGAACTCGGTAGGGAGTTCGCTGGCATCGATGGCAACCAAGGCTCCATCGATGCTCGATTGATGTTTCACCTGCAGCGGACTCACCACCTGCACAAATCCCCGCTCGCCCTGCACGCCGAGTGGCCGGACGGTGCCGGGTGTGATGGTGCCGCCATTGCTCTCCATGCTTTGTTCGAAGGTGAGCAACAAGGTCGCCGTGCCCGTCAAAGGTGAGGAAAGAGGAACGATCACCGTATCGCCCTCGCGCCGCCAATCGCGACCGACGTTCTGGCCGGTGACATCGATGTTGCCGATGCCCTTGGGGATGGAAATACGCCATTCGCTGGAGGGCGCGCCGACCACGAAGTAGTTGAACAACACGCTGCCCGACACCGCGCCGGACTTGAGGGAATACAAGTGAAAGACATCCGCTTGCACATTCTGACCTAACAACTCGACATTGACCGATGCGCTCCATTCATTTTCGCGAAGACGGAATGCTTGTTGAAGATGATTGGATTTCTTCGGAAAGAAGGTCACCGGCACTTCCACCAGACCGGAGCTGGCTCCGCTGGTGAGCCGATAACCTGCACTTGCGGAAATGCCGATGAAGCCGCGGCGGGATTTCACATTGGGGAATACGAGCGGTTGGATCTTCCACGCACCAGCTTTGGCTGCTTCGTTTTTCTCCAACTTCACGCTGATGAGTTGGCGATTGAAAACAGGTTTTTTGAAGATCACTTTCAACTCACGCATGCCGCCCACCGCCTCGGTGGCGAGGGCATAG
>JALOTR010000022.1 GCA_025457805.1 Akkermansiaceae bacterium
CGGTGGCACCGCCGCCGACACAAGAAAAGGGCCCGCGACTGCGGGCCCCGATCATGATCACCGGTAGACGCCGTTCAGACTGGCTGTGAGCTACCGCCTGTTTCACTGCCGCCGCCCGAATCCCGGGACATCTATGCCGAACTGCACAACATACCGTTCCTCCAGGTCACAGGCGATCATCTCCTATTCTACACGCTCACCCCGAATGCGGACAAGCGGACATACCGGATCACCATTTTCCGCATTGAGGCCGGGGCCCGCGTTCCAATCGGTGACTACCCATGGAAACTTGGCGCCATCCGCATAGGTGGCATCGTTCATGATGCCATCGCCGCCGAGGCCTGCGCCTGCACTGACAGTAGTCGCACCGGTAGCTGCGCTGTGATTTCCATTGATCACAAGATTGCCGCCAGTGATGGAAGTGAGACCTGTGTAGGTATTGGTGCCCGTGAGCGCGACATTGCCAAGACCGATCTTGGTGATCCCGCCACCTGTGGATAGGGGTGCTTCAAGGATGTCGGCAGCCGCAAGGACGGAAAACGAATTCGAATCGAGAGTGATGCCGCCATCGAGAAGATTGACAGTTACCCCGGCCGCGCCTCCGCCTTCGATCCAGTCCACGAGGTTGTTTCCGGTGGCACGCAGGGTTCCTCCGTCCAGATTCATCACACTGGTTCCAGTGGATCCATTGTAAAAACGCCTTGTGCCAAGTGTTCCTCCATTGAGATGGATGGTAGCCACAGCACCGGCGGAATCGCCGATGCGGAAGAGATTGGGGCTCGTTGCAGTCGAGCCCGCATTGACTTCGAGTGTTCCGTTTTGTCCGTTTCTTCCCATCAACAACTCGCCACCGAAGATGAATGTGGAATTGTTGAGGATGAGTGTGCCCGCGCCGGCATTTCCGAGACTGGAATAAAACGGTGCGTTCCACGTGGAGTTGTTCACGGTCACGACGCTTCCATTGTCGATCTGCACGCCGCTGTCAGCAACCGCACCGGTGTGAGTGATGGTGACATTTTCAACATAGACATTCCCGCCGTTCGTATCAAACGCATTGGTGTTGCCGGAAAGCGTCAGGGTGCTGCTTTCCGTGAGACTGGTGTTCTGGATGAATTTCCGTTTGGTCCCGTCAAGTTGCAGGTTGGACAGTGTTTGATCGAAACCATTCAAATCAAAAAACGCACCAGCGCCTTCCGTGGATCCGCCCCAGGTCGCACTCATGCGGAGACGGCGGTTGGTCGCAAGACGATCATCGCCCCCCAGGCGGAGATGCGTTTGTGAGCCGAATTCCGACAACAAATCCGTCTGGCCATCCAGAGTGGATGCGCCGTTGAGGATGAAGCGCTGCACGTGAGTCTCCGCGCCGCCGCCACCCCATAACTGAAGTGTGCCGGCACCACTCAATGCACCGCCCAGAGTGAGAGTGCTTCCCGCGGAATAGGTGCCGATGCGGGCGCTTGCGCCACTCACGGAAACGGGAGCGTCGAGTGTGGCATTGAGTCCGTCGCGTCCGAAATAGATCGCGCCACGGGAAGAATCGGTGCCGGCGGTATTGCCGCTACCGGTGATGGTGATGGGGCCCACAGTCGTCGTGCCATCGGCATCTGTGCCCACCCGGCGAAGTTGCCCTCCCGAGTTTACAATGACGCTTGCCGCACTGATCGCATTGTCATGATCGAGATCAAGCCATGAGTTGTTCACCGTAATAGTTCCGGCATAACTCGGGCTCGCGGACTTCAAGATGACGGTGCCCGCACTCGTGCCTGCCGTAGGTGCCACTCCTTTGATTTCAAGATTCGAGGAACCGGAAAAACTCCCGGTGATGTCCACGAAGCGGTTTGCTCCCACGGTATCGATGATTGATGCTGCGGTGACATTCATTCCATCCGGCACGTAAAGCCGTGCAATGTTGTTGGGGGCTGCCGTCCCTGTGTCGCCATGCATGAGGGCTCCACCAGCGAGAGTGAGTTGCCGCACTTCCATCGTGCCAATTCCCTTGAATAGAATGCTGCCACCCGTATCCACGCTGAGTGCGGATCCGCCGAACGGATGGAGCAGTGTGTTGGCAGGAGTGCGGAGTTGGAAAGCCCCGGTGAAATAGTTGTTGTCCGTTGATGGAATGGCGTTGTTGCTCCAGTTGGTTCCAGTGACAAAGGAGCTCGCCGCAGGGGCGTCGGACGCTGTTAGAGTGACACTTCCAAAGGTGGTGGGTTGATAATGATAGATTCGCACATAATCGAACGATGCGGTTTTCGGATTCCCCGCCGAAGTCGGGTCGATACGAAGTTGGTTCAGATTTTTCACACCTCCGTTGAAGGTGACCCGCACGACACGTGGTGTATTGTTATCAATCGCACCAACCGGCCGTCCTCTCGATCCGGCAATGCCGCCACTGAAATCGCCCCAGAAAAAGGTCCCCCCGGATGAGGCCGCTGACAAGGGGTCCACGGTGAGCGCATATTCCACGATGGTCGAGTAGCCCTGAGGCAGTGCGGTGAAGCTGGTGCCGAACTGGGAATCGTCATTGGTGATGGGACCGCTCACCACTCCGCCGGAGACCACGAGGGGATTGCTCACGCTGCCGAATCCATTGCCAGTCCAACCTTCAAGATCACCGGGAGTGTTGAATTCCCAGGCCTTCACCAAGGTATGGGTGGCGGGAATCGGTGCGGCAGGATCGATCTCGATGGTTTGCGAATAAACGAAGCTGGTGGCGATAAGGCTGCCGGCTGCGGTGAGGAAGGCGAGGTGGTGTTTTTTGGATTTCATGGTCTTGGGTTCGATGGGTTTGAAGGCAGAGCGATGGGAAACGGACATGGCCGTGAGTCGTGCGGAAATCTGAAGGGCAAAGACGGGTTTCATAGGCTTTTGCCCCGCAATCCGAGCGTTGATCGAATCTAAAGCATCGTTCGGAGAAGGGCTGAGTGACAATCATCCTTAGGGGTGATTTTGCGGACCTGCCCGTTCAATTGTGATTGCCGATGGTCCCTGGCCAGTATTTCGCGACAAACTCGGCATTGGTGAAATTGGAACGCAGTCGCTCGATGTGCCCGTCGGCAAACAACACTTGCTGCATGGAGCCAATGGCCTTCACCGGGCCGCCAATGTCATGGTAAGCGTGGTTTCCATGTCCCAACAGGTTGGGGATGGTATCGTTCCCGCTATACCACTGCACCACCATCGCTGCCTTCTCGGGTGCGGTGAGTGCGGAATAAGGGACCCCCACGTTGTAGGGACGGTCCTTCCATCCGCGAAATGACGTGCCGTTGGACCAGTTGGTCGTCCAGGGAACGATGGCGAAACTCCGTTGATAGAACAATGGATCACGTTTCTCACGGTCTTCGGGCGTGGTGAAAATTTTCCCCGGAGTTTCCAAAGCCCGATACTGTGCCTTGAGAATGCCGGTGTTGCCGGGAAGGGGATCGGTGAAGCCCAGATTGGAAATGATCGTGCGGTCCCACACCGGATCACCAATCCTGCTTGGAAACCTGCCATTGTCCGAAGTGAAGGTGATCATCGCCACACTGATCTGACGGAGATTCGCGGTGGTCATGGCCTGATTGGCGGATTTCCTCATTCTCGAAACCATCATCATGCCGATCCCAGCCAGAACTGCAATGATGAGAATGACGACAAGCAGCTCGACGAGCGTAAAGCCCTTGGTCAGAATGGATGGGCGGGATGAATCAATGAATTTGGGTTTCACTTTTTCACCATGATTCGAGGCGATTTCCGTTTCAATCACCTTGAGGGGTGATATTGGGTCCTCAAGAAAAATGCAGACTCAGGAAGGTCCGCCACGAAAACGCAGCAGGATTTCACTGCGGGAGCGGACATGGAGTTTATGATAAATGTGCCGCAGATGGGTCTTCACGGTGTTGATGGAAACATGCATCTTGTCCGCAATTTCCTTGCTGGAGTATCCCTTGGTAATCAAGCCGAGCACCTCGGATTCCCGCTCGCTGAGTGGCTCGCCGATGGGTTCCAAAGTGGGTTCAGGCGTTTGGAACGACTTTACCAACTGTCTCGCTATCTGGCTGCTCATCGGGGCACCGCCTACGAACACATCGCGGATCGCGGCAACGATTTCGGCAGGGGAAGAACGCTTGAGCAGATAACCGCTCGCACCCGCCTTGAGTGCATCGAAAATGCTTTCGTTGTCTTCATAGACGGTGAGGATGAGGACTTGAAGATCCGGGCACTGGTCTTTGAGTCGGCGGGTGCACTCGATGCCGGAGCGGAAGGGAAGATGGATGTCCATGAGTACCACATCCGGTGCATGCTTGGCGAGTCCCTTGATGGCATCCTCCGCATTGCTGTAAGCACATACTAGGCGGAGACCGGGTGCGGACCCGATCATTTCCTGCATGATTCAAGAACTGGTTGGGATAAGGGGAAGCGACAGGTTGATGCAAGTGCCCTGGCCGGATGAGGATTCAATCTGCAAACTCGCTCCAGCTTGCTCGGCCCGGCGCTTCATGTTGGAAAGACCATCCCCATCCGATGTGTGATGTGTATCGAAACCGGTGCCGTGATCCTCGATCGAAAGTTGGAAGATATCATTTTCCACACTGATGCGAATCCATACCCTGTCCGTGTGGGCATGTTTTGCCACATTGTGAAAGGCCTCCTTGGCGATGAGGAACAGATGGTGCCGGACGTCTGCTTCCAACTGATGGGAAGGAATGTTTCCCGCCACATCGATGCGTGCTCTGGTGGGGGAATCGCGGAAGTATTGTTCCGCGAAGTTGCAGACATAGGAAACGAGTTGTTCCAATGTGTCATTTTTGGGATTCACAGCCCAGACGATTTCATCCATCAGGCGGATCACCTCGTGGGACTTGGATGAAATGCGGCTCAGAATCTCATTTTCCGCCGATGATGCATCCCCGCCGCGGTGGGCGGCATCGCCGAGCCACTGGATCTGGGTGAGGTTGGCTCCAAGATCATCGTGGAGTTCCGCAGCAATCCGGGCACGTTCCGCCCCCATTGCTTGTTTGTGGTGGAAGCGTTGTTGTTCCAAGGTGCGTTCGAATTCCAACTGGCGGAGTTCTCTCAGATGCTTGCGGCGCATCCACAAGGTTGCCATGGCATGAATGGCCGCCATGGTGGCGATGATGAATCCCACCACCACCAAGGGGCGCTGCCAGAAGAAGGGTTCAACGCGGAAGGAAAGAATGGCGGGTTCCAATGACCACACGCCATCATTGTTTCTTCCTCTCACTGCAAACTGATAGTTTCCCGGCGGCAATCCGCTGTAGGTGGCGCTGCGCTGCCGTTGCCCATCCACCCAATCCGTGTCCACGCCGCTCATCCGCCACTGGAAACCGACCTTTGCCGGAGCGGTGAGGCTCAAGCCTGTGAAATCAAACAGATATCGATGGTGGCCGGGTTCGATGACAAGCTTGTCGGGATCCTGCTGGGAACGGGTGAAGGGCACATCCTGATCGTTCACCCGCATGCGTTCGATGACCATCGCCGGTGGGTACAGGTTCTTTTTCACCTGCCGGGGATCGATTCTAACAGCTCCAATGGCGGTGGAAAACCATAACTGGCCATCACTCGCCTTCCAGCAGGCGGGTTGGAAACCGCCGGAACATTCCGCCGAGGGAAGGCCATCCGAGTGACCATAGGTATGGAAAAGAAACTGAGGACGCACGCCCTTGGCCCGCATATCCAAAGCGGTGGTGGAAACCCGGAAGATGCCGCGGTGTGTGCCACCCCAGAGATGGCCTGCATCATCTTCTAACAATTGGCTGACGGAATTGCCCGGCAAGCCGTCTTCTTCGGTGTAGCGGAGCAGCTTGCCAGCCGTGTAATGATAAAGTCCACCACCCACGGTCCCGAACCAGATATCTCCCGATTTTCCACAAAGCAGGGTATAAATGCGGATGTCTTTGGAAACACCCGGCAGCGGGATGGTTTCAAAGCGCTCATTCCGATAAACCACGATTAGGTCCTCCGCCTTGGCAATCCAGGGAGTCCCTTCGGCATCGAAACAGATATCATGAATGTGCCCTGCATTCAGCCCATCCTGTGGTCCGAACTTGCGCAGTGTGCTGCCATCCCATCGATAGAGCCCGAACTCCCCGCCGAACCAGATTCCGCCTTGTGGATCGCGCCGGACGACGCGGATGGCCACACCCGGAGCATGGAACGGAAAGGGATGCTCGATCACGCCATCGCGCAACAACATCGCCCCGCTTTGCACACTTCCCAACCACATTTCACCGGGAAAACTGCCTGGCGCCACCGTGATGTCCGCAACCGGGAAACCCGCACGGAAAGGAGCAAGCGGGATGTTCTCCGCATGATTGTCTTTCCACCGCGTGACGCCGTTGGCACAGCCGAGCCAGATGGCCCCGTCCTTGCCTTCGCTGATGCTTGCCACTCCGGTGCCGGTGCCTTCTGCCTGCGTTTCGATCAGTTGAAACCAGCGGGGTCGCAAACGCACGAGCCCTGCCGAGGTGCCGAGCCAGATGTTTTTCTCCCGATCCTCGAACCATGCCTCGATCTGATCGCTGGGCAAGCCGTTGCGCGATGAAATGGTGCTTGCATGGCCACCGGCGTCCACATGCCAGACGCCACCGCCGAATTTCACCACCCACGCACCGCCCTGCGAATCAACATATAACTCCAGCGGCCGGAGTTGGGCGGTGAGATCGATGTCCGCAAGCGGATTGAGATGAACAATCCGGCCATCGCGAATCATCACCAGGCCGCCGCTCGTCAGCAGCCACAAGCTCCGATCCGCAGCCTGGGCGATGTGGGTGATATTGGAAAACGCCGCGGGAAGATGCAACGGCACGCGTTGAAAGTTTCCGTTTTCATAGCGCATCAGGCCATCGGTGAGCGCGAGCCACATCCCGCCCTCGGCAGCACTTGTTAGATAGTTGACGTGCGTGCCGGGTGGCAAGGATTCCTCTTGAAACGCATCATTTTCCCAGCGCCCGACAGTTCCGTTGTTTTTACAACACCACAGCTGACCATCGTTTTCCTGGCAGAATTGTCGGATCGAATCCTCTGCGGGAGATGGAGGGTTGTTGTGGTTTTCATATAACGTCCGTTCGCCGGACAAACGCAGCAAGTGCCCTGACTTGCTGGTGAAACGCAACTCGTTTCCATGCCTGCCGATCCACTCCGTGACCCGATACGAATAACCCGGGTTGATGCCGGATTGCAGGCGGAAGGTTTCATCGCTGTAGGAAATCATGCGGCCGTTGATGTCACAGATCCACAGGGTGCCGCTATCATCGACAATGAGCTTGTGGATTTCCGGCGAGCCGAGGACGGGCGTGTTGTCCGAATTGAAGTGCTTGAAACGAATGCCATCAAAGCGCGCCAACCACCCGAGCTGGGTGGCGATCCAAAGATAGCCGTCTGGCGTCTGCGCGATGCTCAGCGCGCGGCTTTGGGGCAGGCCGTCATAAGGCGTCCACACATCGATGAGATAACGCGAATCCGCCATGCAAGGCATGGACACCACAAGGCAGAGCATGGCGACCATCACAGGAAGGCATGCTGATGCTGCGCGGCAGAGGATCCGCTGGAGGTGATTCATTGGGTTTCGGCTCAAGGAGAAAACGCACGTTTCCTCCCAAGTGTTGCGGGAAATGAATTCTCTTCAAGCATCCCGCCCGGGCAATCAGAATTTGCACGATCCGGAAAATCACCCCGGAGGGTGATGGGCTGGCGTTTCCTCAATGGAAATCGTGCGAACGTGCCGCGTGTTGCGGATCGGTATGCGGCAGGGGCTCGATGTGGGTGACGAAGACGGTGGGCTGATCCGCCTCGGTGCGTTGCAGCACTCCGCTGGCAAGCAGAAAGGGCTCGGTGACGATGAGCAGGCGGAAGCGGTGGAAGGTTTCCTTGTTGATGAACAGGTTGGAAATGCCCGATTCATCTTCAAGGGAAATGAAACAATGCCCCTTCGCCGTGCCCGGACGCTGGCGGCAGATCGCGAGTCCCGCCACGGCGATGGGCACACCGTGGGGCAGGTTCTGCAATTGGTTAGAACGTAAAATCTCGCGGCTGCCATGTTGCTCCCGCCAGATCGTCATGGGATGCGGCCCGGTCGTAGCCCCCTGCGTGGCGAAGTCGGAGGACAATCGTTCGCCCGCCGTCATCATCGGCAGGATGTCGGCCGCATCCTCGCGGCGCGTCGGGATGAGATCATCAAACAAAGGCAATTCCACCTGCCACATCATCTGCCGCCGGTGGGATGATTTTTCCAAGGCATTCAAGGCACCGGCCTGCGCCAGCAGGCGCTTTTCCTTCGCATTGGGCCGTGCCCGGCGCATGAAGTCATCCAGGTTGACATAACTCCGGATTCCGCGTTCCTTGACCATGCGATCGATGGTTTCCGCAGTGAGTCCCTTGATGTGATGAAAACCCAGCCTCAGCGTGCGGTCATCCTTCACTTCTGTGAGTTCACTGCTTTCCACACAACACACCGGCCGGATGCGGATGCCGTGGCGCTTGGCATCCTGGATGAGGGTGTTGACGGAATAAAAACCCATCGGCTGGTGATTGATGAGTCCGGCATAAAACTCCGCTGGATGATGCACCTTCAACCAGCAACTCGCATAAGCAATCAGCGCGAACGAAATGGCATGACTCTCGGGAAATCCATACAATGCAAATGAACCGATCGAATCCACCACCTTGCGCTGCACCTCCGGGGCGATGCCGCGTGCGGTCATGCGTTCGGCGAGTTTTGCCGTCACCCGGGTCATGCGTTCGTCATTGCGCTTGAAGGACATCGCCCGCCGCAAGTCATCCGCCTCCGCCCCCGTGAATCCGGCCAGCGCCATCGCCATGCGCAGCACTTGTTCTTGAAACAGGGGAACGCCGAGCGTGCGCTTGAGGATCGGCTCACAATCGGGATGAATGTAGTCCACCGCCGCCCGCCCGTTGCGCCGATTCAGATAGGGATGCACGAGATCGCCCACGATGGGTCCTGGCCGGATGATGGCCACCTCGATGGCGAGATCATAAAACTCCCGCGGCCGCATGATCGGCAGCGTGGCCATCTGCGCGCGGCTTTCCACTTGGAAGGTGCCGATGGTATCCGCACGACATAACAAATCAAACACCGCCGGATCGTCCTTGGGAATGGTGGCCAGATCCACCGGCGCACCGCGTTTGACCCTGATTTCCAGCGCATGTTCCATCGCCGCCAGCATGCCGAGACCTAACAGATCGATTTTTACAATTCCCATGTCTTCACAATCATCCTTGTCCCACTGCACCACCGTGCGCCCCGGCATGGTGGCGGGTTGCAGCGGCACCACCGCATCCAGTCCGTGATCGCAGATGATCATGCCACCCGAGTGCTGGCCAAGGTGGCGCGGCAGGCCGAGCACGGAATCATAGAGATGAAACAATGCCGGCAAACGCGGATGCGAAGGCGGCAGGATGCTGGAAATGCGATCCTCGAATTCCTCGCGCCGCTCGCGCACCGGATCGCGCGGCCCTTGTTCCGTTTGATGTTCTTCCGGTCCATGAAAATGCGAGGGGCTGTTGGAAAACCGCTCCGCGACAGATGGCGGAAATCCCAGCACCTTGCTCATCTCACGGAATGCCGACTTGGATCGATAGGTGATCACATTCGCCGTCATCGCGGCATTGCGCGGACCATATTTCCGGAACACATATTGAATCACTTCCTCACGCCGCGGACCGGATGGAAAATCAATATCAATATCCGGCCAACTCTGGCGGTTTTCACTCAGAAACCGCTCGAAAAGCAGCCCGCTCTTCACCGGATCTACCGCCGTGATTCCAAGTGCATAACAAACCGCCGAATTCGCCGCCGAGCCACGCCCCTGACAAAGGATGCCACGGCTCCGTGCAAACAGAATCAAGTCATGCACGATCAGGAAATAACCGGGAAATCCCAAACTCCCGATCATCGCCAGTTCATGATCGAGTTGCTGCCGCGTCGCCGCATCGATGGGGACAGTGCCATGACGGGCAGTCATGCCTTGATAGGTCAAGTCCCGCAACAAGGCGGACTGCGCCTCAAGCGAAAGCGCGCGGCCATTTTCATCGGGGAAATCGGGAAATCGATAATCGAGATTTTGCAGGGTGAACTCGATGCGTTCGGATAAAGATAAACTATTTCTAACAGCCTCCGGCACATCGGCGAACAAGGCGGCCATTTCCTGCGGAGACTTGAGATGCCGCTCGCCATTCGGGGCGAGCTGACTGCCCGCCTGATCGAGCGGCAGATGGTGGCGCAGGCAGGCAAACGCATCGCCCAGCCGACGATCGCCACGTGTCGCGAATAAGGGCGCATTGCTCGCCAGCAAGGGCAGCCGCAGATGCGCGGCAAGATCGATCAAATGACGATTCAGCCGGCCATCATCCCGCAGGCGGTGGCGGGTGAGTTCGATATAAACATTTCCCCGGCCAAAAAGAGATATCATTTTCTCCGCTGCTGCCAGCGCCCCCTTGCGGTCATCGCGCAACAAAGGTCGGCACAACGGCCCCTCACGATCGCCCGTCAAGGCGATGAGATCTCCCGGATGGCTGCCGATGCTTTGTTTTACATCGGTGCTTTGATCCATCAAATGCATATCTGTCAGATGCCGGCTCATGCTGCGGTAGCCCTCACGCGTGGCGCACAACACGGGAAACGCAGATCCATCCGCCAATTCCAGCATGCAGCCTACCAGCGCACGGATACCACATTCTTGCGCCGCATGATGCGCTCGTGCGGATCCCTGGAAACCCCTGCGATCCGTGATGGCGATCGATTCATAACCCAGCGCCGCCGCCTGACGGATCATCACTTCCGGCTGGCTCGCCCCTTCCAGAAACGAAAACGCCGAACGTGCATGAAGCTCGCTGAAAATGACAGGTCGGGATTTCATGTCTTAAAAGAAGATAGTCAGCCTCCATCGAAGTGCAGCCGAGTCTCTCTTCCTTTCCGTGTGTTCCGAGTATTCCGTGGTTCTCATCCGAATCCAATGTTATGCATAAATACCATCCAACTCCCAATCATCCGGTGGACGCAGCACCAGTCGCAACAGGTGGCGTGTTTCGAGTTGAATGTCCCACTCCAAGCGCTGCCATGAAGAGTGGCTGTCCCACCACGATCCCGACGAGGAAAATGGCCCGCGGCAATCCGTGATCCTTCCCGGAAAAGGCCCGTTGAGCAACTCGACAGGGGAGGGGAATGCATTCCGGATTTCATGCTTCACCGCAATCGCCCGCGCCGGTCGGTAACGATGCAGCGGAAACGGACAAGCCGGTTTTGCCGCAGCGCCCGCCACTACGGGCGGCATCTCCGCCGCGGCCACCATCCGGAATGCATCCGGCGCATGCGATGCCAGCGGCACCGGATAACCAACCCGACCGGGACCGAGCAGCGCTTCGAGTTGGGCCAGGGTTTCCGCCCAGCGCGCAGGCTCCGGCAGCTGCCGCCCATACCATTCCCGCTGCGCCGCCGTGGCAAAGGTCGTTTCCGCATCCAACTCCACCGCACACACCGCATCATCGAGTTGCAGCGAGTCCAACCAGATCTGCAAAGGCGAGAGCATGCCTTCCACCGTGTGTTGCGGTTCCGGCAGACGGATCCGCCGTGGCACGCTGCCGCCATGTTCCAAGATCAACCTCAACTCCAGCGTGGACACCGCCAGATGCCGCGAGGCCAGCCGGCCGCTAAGCGTATGCAGCATCCGCTTGAGTTGGAAAACCAGGAAATCCAAATCATCGATCACATCCTCCAGATCCATCCGCTGGGCCAATGATTCCGGCGGTCGATGCAGCCGCAACAGTCGGCAGGACTTGCCATGCAATACATCATGCCAGCCACCCGCCTCCGGTCCCAAGCGATCGGTGAGAGCCTGCCGTGGCAGTTTCATGAACTCTCCCAAGCTCTTCAATCCCCACATATCTAACAAACCCAGCACCGCCGATTTTTTCGCCAGCGTGTGCAACAAAC
>JALOTR010000532.1 GCA_025457805.1 Akkermansiaceae bacterium
CCTTCCTCATCCTTCAGTTGGAGTGCGAGACGTTGGGCAGTGCCAGAAATGCGGCGCGCGGAGGAATGGCGGGCGGGGTCACAACTTGCAAATGACACCATGGCCAAAGTGGCGGCATCGAGGAGGAAAACTTCCTCTACCTGGAACCGCCGGGTTTTTTCGAAGAAGATATCTTCGTAAGTGCGGCTCGTGAAGAGCGCCTGCACATGCCAGATGAAGCGGTCGAACGCGCCGGGGGCTTGGAAGGGTCGCGATGAGGGCGAATACTCGGCCAAGGCACGGCGGATGGTGGCCCGCAGCATCGGTTCGAGATAAGTATCGATGCCATTTTCCTTTGCATAAACTGCGTTGCGCACGGCGGCCTCCATGATGGGTCCGAAGGCTTCGCGCAGGTCTTCATCCGTGAAATCCTTGTCGTCGACAGGTTCGTCTTGGGCTTTCTGGAAAGGCGAGGAAACCGGTTCAGAAGCAGCGGCAGGGCGGGTTTCCAGATCAGGGGCTTTGGCAAACCCGAAGACCGGCATGTCCAGAGGAAGGGCATCTGTGGCGGTGAAATCGGAGGTCGTGGGCAGCGAACTGAGTGGCGCGGGCCATGAGGTGGGAAAAGCTGCGGGTTTCACGTCCGAACCGGCACTCGGCCATGCGGGAAGCGGTGCGGCCGGAAGGGGCGACGGTGCGGGGTCTGCCGAAGGAAATGGCAGGACATTGCAGGTTTTCTTCGATCCGGACGAATGGGTGGCAAGTCCGGGTAGTGGGCTGGGCAGCGGTGAGAGGGTGGGGGACATCAGGGCGTGGGGGTGGCGGTTCCGGATGCGGGTGGATTGGCGTTGGCGGGATAGGCGCAGTCGGCAAGGGCGCGGGCGGCCTCGGCAATGCGCTTGAATCGTTCTTCGAGTTGATCGCGGTCGATGGCGCGACTTTGCAGGCGGGTGAGCTGGGACTCGGTGTTCTCCCACAATGTGGCCACTTCCTGCCGGAGCTGGCTGGCCATGCGGGTCTCGCGATCCGTGAGATGGTTTTGCAAGGCACCCTGCCAATGAGTGAGCCAGGAGCCGATTTTCTGCTCCAACTGCTGGACGGCGGGCTCCACGGCTTCGGCGGTTTTCATGGCCGCCACTTGCTGGATCTGGTTGGCGAGGCGCTGGATTTCCTCCCGATGGATCTCTTGGCGGATGGCCGATTCCTCCTGCGAACTTGTCGTCAGCTTTTGCACGCTTTGTTGCAAGGCCTCCAGTCGTGCCTCATGGGTAGATAACTGTTCCTCCCACTGCGCGGGGATCGAGCCGACCGGCATGCCGGATTCGAGCCGGGCCACTCGCAACTCGATCTTCTCGAGGTGGCGGCCGACGATGATTTCCCGAATGCGTTCGACCGCGTGGGATGGATTGGTATTGGTCGGGAACACGGGGGTGATTGAACAGCGGGAGGAATCTTTGGGAAATCTCGCGGGAAATGTAAACAAGAACGGCGATATTTCGTTTTTGGCGACCTTTTGATGTCCCGAAACAATAAATTTGTGACTCACCCTCAATCACTTGTGAAAAAGTGTATTCGGTGAAAGACAGCGGGCTGCTTATGAGGTAAGGACTTCTTGATGTCTGGGGACGACGAGGAAAAAGAAACCGATCGCGACGAGGTGCTCACGCAGGCCTATGCGAAAACACGCAAGAGTCTGATCGCGAGATTGGACAACTGGGAGGACCAACGCACTTGGGATGAGTTTTACCAAACCTATTGGCGTTTGATCTACTCTGTCGCGGTCAAGGCCGGGTTGCGCCAGGACGAGGCTTTCGATTGCGTGCAGGAAACCATTCTTTCCATCGCCAAACAGAGCAAAAAGAAACTCTACGATCCCGAGCAAGGCTCCTTCAAGACCTGGCTCATGAACATGACCCGCTGGCGCATCAACGACCAGTTCCGCAAGCGCAAGAAGGACACCGCCATGATCACCGGCGAGTGGGAAAACGACCGCAAAACCGCCGTCATCGATCGCGTCGAAGACCCGGCGGGAGACGTGCTCTCGCGGCTGTGGAATATTGAATGGAAAAAGAACGTCGCCGATGCCGCTCTCTCCCGTGTGAAGGCGCAGGTGTCACCGAAGCAGTATCAGATTTTCGATTGTTATGTGATCAAGCAATGGGATGCACGCAAGGTGCAGGAAAAACTCAATGTGAGCATGGCCCAGGTTTATCTGGCCAAGCACCGGGTGGGAGCTGTGCTCAAGCGCGAGTTGGCCAAACTCGAGGACGAAGACGATGCCGGTTAGAATCCGCCCGAGTCCAACGATTCCCGACCACGAGGTTCTGCGGAAAATCGGGGGCGGATCTTATGGCGAAGTGTGGTTGGCACGCGGCGTGACTGGCGCACTGCGCGCGGTGAAAGTGGTGTGGCGCGAGGATTTCGAAGATGAACGCGGGTTCGAGCGAGAGTTCGAGGGCATTCTGAAATTCGAGCCCATGTCGCGGGATCATCCTGCCTTGATGAACATCCTCCACGTGGGCAGAAGTCCGGATGGTTCATCGTTCTATTATTATGTGATGGAACTGGGTGACGATCTGGTGGCCGGACGTGATATCAATCCCATCGAATACGAACCACGCACGCTGCGGGCGGATCACCATCAGGCCTCCGGTGTGATGTGGGATACCAACGAATGCATCGAGGTGGGACTGCGGCTCGCCGAGGCGCTCCACCACCTTCACGAGCGGGGTTTGGCCCACCGCGATGTGAAGCCCTCCAATGTGATTTTCGTCAATGGCAAGGCCAAGCTGGCAGACATCGGCTTGGTGGCGGCCAGAGGGCAGCGGACCTTTGTGGGCACGGAAGGATTTGTCCCGCCCGAAGGACCCGGTTCGGCGCAGGCGGATGTCTATAGCCTCGGCAAAGTGCTTTATGAAATAGCCACCGGCAAGGATCGGATGAATTTCCCCGAGTTGCCGGATGATATGCCCACAGGCGCGGATCGCAAGCGCTGGCTGGAACTCAACCGCATCATCTGTGATGTCTGCGAACCGCGTATTTCCAAACGGAAAATTTCCACCGCCGCCGATCTCGCCGAGGCCTTGCGCCGCATCCAGCGGGGCAAACGCCGCCGCCAAAGCGGACTCGCGGTCATGCTCACGACGCTGTTGCTGACCGGATTCGCCTGCTGGGCCGGTTGGGAGGCGGTGAAAAATACCGAATGGGCGAAAAGCCTCAGCTTTGTCCCCCAGCCGCCGCCGCCGAGTGTGGGCTTGCTGCGGGTGTTCAGCACCCCGGAAGGTGCGGACGTCTATTCCGGCGGAGTCATCGTGGGAACCACGCCCACGCCTACCATGACGGCCAATGTAGGCGAGGAAGTCACCTTCATGCTGCGCAAGAGCGGCTTCAAACCGCTCGAAGTGAAGGGCACCATGACCCTCGCCGCCGTGAATGGCGAGGCGATGACTCTCTATGGTGAAATGCAGGTTTTTTCCCCGCCGCAAAACGGGGATCCGTGGGTAGACCACCTCAACGATCTCTATCAGCCGGTGGAGGACCATCACGTCGGCTCAGGCTTCGTCACCAAGAATTCATGGAACCGCGCAGCAGCGGAATTGAAACTCCAGAAAGAGCAATTTGAAATCATCCGCTCCACCAACAACGGCCAGCCGGTGGACATCGTGCTTGCCCATCCCAAGACCACCCAAGCCTATTGCGCTTGGCTGCGGACCAGCGGGATCAAGGCTGGTTTTCTCACAGAAGATCACGAAGTCACCGCCCTGCGCGAGGTGGCGTTTTCCGAGCCCGCAATGAGCGAGCGCGCCCGCAAGGAAGACCTGCGTCCCTTCCGCGTGATGATCCGTCATATCATCTATGGAAAAATCCAGCTCACCAGCACGCCGCCCGGCGCGGAAGTTTATGTGAATGGCCAGGCAGTAGGACATGCCCATGGCCTCATGCTTATCCCGAATGTGAAACCGGGCGAGGTGGACCTCCTCCTCGTGCTCGAAGGCTACAAGCCCGTCGCCCGCAGGCTCAAACTCAAGGAAGGACAGACTCTTGAGGAAAACATCAATCTCGTCAAAAACGAAGGCGTCGTCTTCGGTCGCGATTGGGAAAACGGCATTGGCATGAAATTCGCCCCCGTCGGCCAGGATCTCATGGCTTCCATCTGGGAAACGCGCGTCAGCGATTATGCCCTTTTCACCAAGGAAACCGGCCGCCCCGCCGCACGTCCTGCGTTTTTCGAGCAGAATGCGGATCACCCGGTAGTGAATGTTTCCCGCGAGGATGCCATGGCCTTCTGTGAGTGGCTAAATCTGCGCGAACGCAAGGCCGAAAGGATTTCAAAATCCCACATCTACCGCCTGCCCACCGATGTCGAGTGGAGCCTGCTCGCCGGCCTCGTGGAAGAGGACATCGTCAGCCCCGGCTGGCGGGATGCCCGCAAGCAACGCGTTTTCCCATGGGGCGCGGACTGGCCGGACGGGGAAAAGGTCGGAAACTTCGCGGACATGGCCGCTGCCCGCACTCCCGGCGTGGAAAGCGATCGAACCATCGCCGGCTATGACGATGGATTCGCCTTCACTGCCCCCGTCGGCAGTTTTCCTCCCAACGCGCTGGGC
>JALOTR010000533.1 GCA_025457805.1 Akkermansiaceae bacterium
TCAATATATTTATTTGAAATATTGTCACTAGTAAATCAGTAACATGTGCACAAGATGCGAATCAGTACTCACTTTTAAGATCCGGTTCAGTCGCCTTCAGTTCATTGAGCTCTTTTTGTATAGTGTTGGTGACTGGATGATCCTGTAATGCGTCAATAGCTAAGTTAAGGAAGGCGCGTTGTTCGACCCAAGATGACGTGAGCTCTATTGTGGAGCGCTCCATAGAATTGAGCGTTAAGGCTGTACTGAGATGATTCGAGAATGTTTCCAAGATGAACAATGCCCTCGTTGTTTTTTATGTCTATTCTGGATCCATTGACGGCGGTAATATACCCAAGGGAAATGGCATTGCGGATTCGGGCCTCATGAATGATCATATCTCGAACACGAGCAACTCCGTCTCGCCACGCGCCGGCATTTCCTCAAAGAGGCGGCCTTCGGTCTCGGCTCGCTTTGCCTCAGCAGTCAGAGTCTGTTCGGAGCGGAAGCAGCGGCCATTCCACGTGATACTTCCAATCCACTCGCACCGCTCGCGCCATCCTTCGCTCCCAAAGCGAAACGAATCATCTTCCTCCACATGGCGGGCGCACCGAGCCAGATGGAGTTGTTCGATTACAAACCGGTTCTTGCAAAATACAATGGCAAGGATTGCCCGGCGGAGTATCTCGAAGGCCAACGCTTCGCCTTCATCCAAGGCGTGCCGCGTCTGTTAGGCCCGCAGTTTGATTTCAAACAACATGGCCAGTCCGGCGCATGGATTTCCGACCGCCTGCCCTCGCTCCATGCGCATGCCGACAAGATCTGTTTCATCAAGTCGATGCAAACGGATCAGTTCAACCACGCGCCCGCCAAGTTGATCATGCACACCGGCAATCAGAACCTGGGCTACCCATCCATGGGCTCATGGATCACCTGGGGACTCGGCAGCGAAAACCAGAACCTGCCCGGTTACATGGTCCTGCTATCCGGCGGCCGCCCGCCACGCGCCGGGGCCGCGCTGTGGGCCAATGGTTTCCTGCCCTCCGTCTATCAGGGCGTGCAATGCCGCACCGGCGGCGATCCGGTTCTCAACGCCGCGAATCCTCCCGGGCTCAATCGCGACATCCGCCGCGCCGCCCTCGATTCCCTCAACCGCCTCAACAACCGCACCCACGAGGAGTTCGGCGATCCGGAAACCGTCACCCGCATTGCCCAATATGAAATGGCCTATCGCATGCAGATGTCTGTTCCCGAGGTCATGAGCATCAGCGATGAACCCGCCGCCATCCGCGAGATGTATGGAGCGGAGCCTGGCAAAACATCCTTCGCCAACAACTGCCTGCTCGCCCGCCGCCTTGCGGAAAACGGCGTGCGCTTCATCCAGCTTTTCGATTGGGGATGGGACTCTCACGGTTCCAGCGCCACCGAATCGCTCAAGGATGGTTTCGTGAAAAAATGCAAGGACATCGACAAACCCTTGGGCGCGCTTCTAACCGATCTCGAACAACGTGGCATGCTCGAAGACACGCTGCTCGTTTGGGGCGGTGAGTTCGGCCGCACACCCATGCAGGAAAACCGCGGCGGCGGTGCGGCAAACAACTTTGTCGGCCGCGATCACAACCCGAACGCCTTCACCATCTGGATGGCCGGCGGTGGAGTGAAGCCCGGCATCACCTACGGAGAAACCGACGAACTCGGCTACCGCGTCGCTTCCGATCCCGTCCACGTCCGCGACTTCCACGCCACGCTGCTGCAACTCTTCGGCTTCGATCACCACAAACTTTCCTTCCCCTTCCAAGGCCTCAATCAAAAACTCACCGGCGTCAAACCCGCCAAAGTCATCAAAGGCATCCTCGCCTGAGAAGGGAGTGGCAAAGGGCGAGTCGTTAATGGTTTTCGATCAAGGCAAGGAGATCGCCCAAATTTCTCCCCTTTCCACCAGCGAACCCCCGCTGCCATCCAAGCAATCGCTTTTGGATTTCTTTCTGGCTTCACCGTTGCGGGATAGCGGATTGGAAGTTTCGCGTGATGGGAGTTTCGAGCGGCCCACAATCGAGCTGTAATGATGTTCGTTCTGGACACCTGTTTGCTCGATTGGGAAGCGCTGGCCAGATGATGCCTGCGGTGGACTCACAATTCCGCACATGATCAAAACCCTCACCGCAACTTCTCTTCTTCTGGCCGGCCTGCTGGCTGCCGATGAAATTTCCCCCAAGTTATCTCTTCCGAAAACACCGAAACCCACTTTTGGGGCCGATTCCATGGTGAAAGCGAGTGTTCCAAAAGGCAAGGTGACCAATTTTGTCTTCAGCGATTCCAAGGTGTTTGAAGGCACGAAGCGCCGGATCCATCTCTATATCCCGGCACAATACGACCCGAAGAAGGAAACGGCAGTTATGGTGTTTCAGGATGGACACACTTATGTGAATCCCAAAGGCGAGTTCCGCGTCACGACCGTGAGTACCAATACGTCTGGGGCCACCTCGGTCACAGCGGCAAGCACATGGGCGCGATTTTCCCGGAAGTCATGAGGTGGCTCTGGAGGAAATGAATTCCGCCATCGAAAGGGCAGCTTTGAAGTGGGCGGTGAAGTTGGGGCGAAGTCGTCGGGGATTTGAACCCGGATTCCTAAGTTAATAGACAACTTACCGGTGGGAAACCACTGAAAGACTGAGAACCACTGAGTTCACTGAGAAGAATCTTAGGACATTCAAAAGTGGGTCATTTCGAAACTCCTCCAAATCAGTTGTTTCAGCGGTTCTCAGTGCTTCAGTGGTTCCTGATGTCCCAGATGACAAAGCAACTTTGGGTTTCGGGCTGATTCAAGCGCAACAGATGCAATCCCCCCAAAAAGCCCTCGCACCTTCCCACATCCGCAGCACCTTGCGGGCATGAAATCGATTTTTCTCCTCTCCGCCGCCTCTGTTGTCTTCCTCGCGGGGTGCGCTGGCATCAGCAATCCCTTGGCCAACACCCCCGGCCCGTCCTCCAAGCACCCGGACATCCTCAGGCAGCAGATCTTCCTCGATTCGGAAAACTTCGGCCCCGGGGTGGTTGACGGCCACCTGGGGGAATTCACCCGCAAGGCGATGGTGAACTACCGCCAGGCGAAATCCCTTCCCGCCGAATGGATGCCGGATATATCGAATATTCCCGCGCACACCGTTTACCGCATCACTTCGCAGGACCTCTCCCTCATCGGCACGAATGCGGAGGAACCCGAGGATCAGGCAAAGCAGTCCAAGATGCCCTACACCACGGCCAT
>JALOTR010000534.1 GCA_025457805.1 Akkermansiaceae bacterium
CCCCAACAGCTCCATGTTCCGCCCATGACTCAATCTGTTGGTGATACTCACAGCAAAACCATTGGCTATCTTTTGTGGATCTTCGGATTCACGGGGGCTCACCGCTTTTATTATGGAAAACCCATCACAGGTGCCATTTGGTTTTTTACGCTGGGATTGCTGGGAATCGGCTGGTTGATCGATCTTTTCCTGATCCCTGGCATGGATCGCAAGGCGGACTTCCGTTATCAAACGGGGAAATATGATTATTCGGTGGCGTGGATTCTTCAGACCTTCCTCGGCCTCTTCGGAATCCACCGTTTTTACATGGGTAAAATCTGGACCGGCATTCTCTGGCTTTGCACGGCCGGGATTTTCGGGATCGGATATGTCTATGACTTCTGCACGCTCAACGGGCAGGTGGATGAACGAAACAAGGCGGTGCAGTGAGTATCAAATCACCAGCGCCGGAAGCTCCGAAGGGTGATCGATGAGAACCGTGGCTCCGGCTTCTAACAGCTTGGCGCGGTCATGATAACCCCAAGTCACACAGATGGGTTTCATGTCGGCGTTGTTGGCGGTTTCCAGATCGATGGTGGAGTCGCCGATGAGATAACAGTTTTCCGGATCGACTCCGGCGGTCTGGGCGATGAGGAAGGCTCCGGCCGGGTGGGGTTTGTGACGCACTCCGTCCTGTTGGCCGAGGACTTTGGTGAAATGAATGTTGGGGAACACAGCCTGGACCATGGCCACGGTGAAGTCATGGGTTTTGTTAGATAACACGGCGAGCGGGTGGCCGGACTTCTGGAGTTCGTCCAACAGGTTGTGGATGCCCGGGTAGGCGCGGGTGCCGGAGGCCCAACTGGCTTCGTAGTCTTTCTTGAAAAAGGACACGAGCGCATCGATGTGGGCGGGGTCGCTGATCGGATGGGCTCCGCGCTGGACCAGCATGCGCAGGCCATCGCCGACGAAGGAGCGGACCATCGTTTCCGAATGAACGGGCAGGCCGTGGGCGCTGAGGGTGCGGTTGAGCGAGCCGGCGATGCCGGACAGGGAGTCCACGAGGGTGCCATCGAGATCGAAAATGAGACAGGGCTTCACGCGGCGAAGTTGGCGGGAAGCGGGCCGCAGGGGAAGCGCTTAAAACCCGATGAGCGAGACCAATTCGGTATCGCTGAATTCATCGAGGTGATCGACAGCGGCGATGAGGGTCTCAGTTTCCGCGATGTCCTGGATTTCTGCGGCTTGGGCGGAATCAAGGGTGGAAAGGGAGTTTTCCGAAGAAGTGGCAGGGCCGAAAAGGGCGGATGCGGAAAACACCAGAGCGGCCGTGGCACCGGCGAGACCGGCAAGGGGAAGGGGGCTGAAGAGCTTTTTCCACCAGGGCTGAGGCTGGCCAAGCAAGCGGGCGGTACGCACCGTGTCATCGACAAAACGAGGCCCGGCTTGGGCGGGAGGCGCTTGATCGAGCAGTTTCCAGACAGCGTCGTTTTCCCACGATTCGTCGGTTTGGAGGGGCTTGCGGTTCATGGTGCGGGGTGGTTTTACCATGAGAGGAACCCCATGCCGAAGGGAAAGTTGCAGGATTTTCAAACGCCGCGTTTGTCGCCCCAGAGGCGGATGTGGAGGCGGTCGCAAAAGCGGTAGCCGAGGTCGCGGCAGAGTTCGGCGAGTTGGGGCGCGCTGAGGTCGAGTTCCGCAGCGGTCCGGCCCTCGGGCATGAGCAGGATGCGCTGGGGTGGGATGGCGAAACGGGAGCGCAGGGTTTGGATTTCCGCGAGGTCGGATGGAGTGGCGACCACAAACTTGAACCAGGCCTTGGGCGATGCGGCGAAGTGGGCGAGTGCCTCAGGGACGAGGCGGAGGTTTTCCGGCATCCCGGCGTTCGAGAGCTTGGGGGAAACGTTGAATTGGTGGACGGTTTCCCCGAATTCTGGCGAGGGGATGCGGGTGCCGTTGGTCTCCACCTCGAAGATGCAGTCGGGCATTTCCGCGAGGATGATCCGGGCGGTTTCGAGCAATTCCTTTTCCTGCAAAAGCGGCTCGCCGCCGGTGATCACGACGCGCGGGCAGCCGAAGGCCAGGATGGCGCGGGCGGCATCGGCGGGGCTGAGTTCGAAGGTGACATCGGCCTTGCGGTGCTTCGTGTAGCCGGGCACTGCGTCCTTCTCATGCGGCCAGGGCGTGCCTTCGAAATTCCACGTGTGGTCGGTATCGCACCAGACGCAATGAAGATTGCAACGGGAGGTGCGGATTAAAACGGCGGGGCAGCCAGCGGAGATGCCTTCTCCCTGGACGGTGTGGAAAATTTCGGGGCCTGCTCCGAGTTTTGCGAGTTTCATGGACGGCCCCGATGAAACACGGATGGGCGGGGATGGACATTGAATTTTATCCCACTATCGTCCCGGCCATGAGCATCATTACCGGCCGCGGCGACCTGGGAGAGACCGATCTTTTGTTTGGAAAACGCATTTCCAAAACCTCCCTGCGGATCGAGGCACTGGGCAATGTGGACGAACTCAATGCGGCGCTCGGCATGGCCCGGGCATCCGGGGCGAATGCGGAGTGGATCGCTTTGATCGACAAGCTTCAGGAAAAACTCGTGGGACTCATGGGCCAACTCGCGACCTTGCCGGAGGATGAGGCCCGCTATTTGGAAACAAAATTTCCGCTCATCGAAATGACCGATGTCGATTGGATCGTGACCGAAGCGCACCGCTACGAAGCGCAGGGAATCCGCTTCAAGGGCTGGGCGCGGCCAGGTGCTGAAGGCTGCCTCGCACGGGCGGGAGTGGATTACGCAAGAGCGGTGTCACGCAGGGCGGAACGCAGCATTCTCGCGCTTCACGAATCGGGCGAGCCTGTTCCGGAAGCCGTTCGCTTGTTTTTCAACAAACTCGCTGACTTGCTTTGGATTTTGGCGCGGGTGGACCGCGATTGAGTTTCCTTTTTTGGCTGGCGCAGATCTTCGGAAGGCGTTAGACCCACGGGGGATGAGGCGTTTTTCAAATCTCTCCGTATGGCTCGCCATCCTCTTTGGAGCAATGAGCCCGCAAACCGTCCAGGCGGTCATCGTCGCCGGTATCTCGGGGACGGGAAACAACAATGGCTCCAAGGCTGGGCTCGATTCCTATCTGAGCACCACCGCTTATGCCGCGTTTCCCTATTGGAACAACATGGTGCGCGTCTCGGATGCTTCCGGAGTCTATCTCGGCTACAATCCATCGACCATGCGCGGCTGGGTGATGAGTGCCAA
>JALOTR010000535.1 GCA_025457805.1 Akkermansiaceae bacterium
TATTTTTGACAATTTGTATGGTTGCGCACATGGTAGCGCATTTGCAGATCTCCTCGCTCAAGCATACCAACAGCATTATGGACATGCAGGTATAGCATTCATTCAAAATCTCCTGACTTCGAGCGTTTTGCGATATAACATACTGATTTTTGCCGAATTCTTTTTTAAAGAAGGCACCACGGCTTGTTGGTAAACAATTAAATCATAATAGCTAAAGCATAACAGCATGCGTAGGTAGTTTAACACCCATCACACGATAGATTGCTTTAGCTGTCTGTTCACACTTAGAAGGCAATATAAAATGCTGGCCTGTTTGCTTATCATAGAGAGTGCTCGCTTGAACTTGAAACAATGACTGTCTAATCACTTCTGGTGATAGGGATGTAAACTGTACAGACAAACGATATTCGTAAACGCTCAGCCAAATACACCTAGTAGCCCAACATAAAAACTGTAAAGCTATGATTTTTATCAGACAAAGGAAATCATAGCATGAATGAACCATCGCATCAGCAACAAGTTAATGCATCCAGGAATTCTCGGTGAAAGTAACTGTGGGCGACAACGGGTGCCAAATCGCTCAAATTTTAGACCGCAAGTAGATTGGCTCTCTACAGTCGTCAGAAATACCACCAAAAACTAAGCGTATCCTGGCCCAAGTTCTCGCAGTCTGTCCTTCTTTAAAACTTGATACCACAATCTAAGTGATAGAAATACCAAGCATATATCTCGCTGATGCCTATATTTCAATAGCCCTATGATAAATAACAGTTTTCACATCAGGGTGAGCAACCCAAGGTTAACGCTTCGGGGGAAGCCCCTTCCATCCTCGGGCAGGCTCCCCTATCTAGATGTTGATCCGAGAAACCGATTCACTTCCGCGCTTTGCTCCGGTATTCTGAACCACATCGGCAACGATCCACAGATTTTCATTGATCCGAACCCGATCCCATCGACTCCAACCCATCCATTCCCCGTGAAATCCCTCATCCCTTTCGTTCTTTTGCTGCTCGCCATTCCCTTGTTCGCGAAGCCTCCCTATCCACCTGCATTCGAGGACGCTCGCGTTGAGACTTATCGAAAGATCGATTCCACCGATCTCAAGCTTTGGATCTTTGGCGAATCGGAGCCCGGGGTAAAGAAACCGGCGATTGTGTTTTTCTTCGGGGGCGGTTGGACTTCGGGAACACCGGCCCAGTTTGAAAAGCAGGCGCGGCATTTCGCCAAGCGCGGCATGATTGCCATCACTGCCGACTACCGCGTGAAATCCCGGCACGGGGTTCAAGTGGTGGAATGCGTGAAAGATGCCAAGGCTGCAATCGCCTGGGTCCGGGATAACGCAGCGCGTCTCGGAATCGATCCGGACAAAATTGCCGCATCCGGAGGGTCGGCAGGCGGCCACCTCGCCGCCGCTACCGGCACGATCAGCGGCTTTGGCAGCGACGCCCGGCCCAACGCCATGATCCTGTTCAACCCCGCTTGCACGCTCGCTCCTGTCGCAGGCCGCCAGTTCCCGGCGAAGGCCGGCACGGGTTTGAGCGTCGCCCGATTGGGCGTGGAGGCAGAGGTGATCTCACCGGCCCATCACATCGGCCCACACACGCCACCGACTCTGATTCTCCACGGCAAAGCGGACCGCACGGTGCCCTATCAGGCTGCCGTCGCCTTCGAGAGCATGATGAAAAAAGCGGATCGCCCCTGCAAGCTGGTCGGCTATGAGGGTGCCGAGCATGGCTTCTTCAACGGCCCCGAATATTTCGACAAGACCCTGAATGAAGCTGACAAGTTTCTGGTTGATCTTGGCTGGATCAAAAAGTGAAAGCGCGGCTCTGGAGGGATGGTGATCCTTCCCAGCAACCATCGCAGCACGGCCGAGTTGCTTCAGGAATACGGACGTGGGATCGTGGGCGGGCTGATGTTTTCCATCCCGTTTCTCGACACGATGGAAGTGGGATGGGCCGGATTCATGCTGCATCCGGGGCGCAGATTCCTTATTCGCACTTGTGGCGAATGCGGATGCCAATGGCACAGAAACGATTTTCCAACGGCAGATTCACGAAGTCCATTTTCATGCGGCTTCAACGATGACGAAAAAAGGCAGCGGCGCTTCGACTGAATCCATGACCGGAGAATATGCTTCTGCTTGTTAGGTTTCCAGTGCTTGGGCAGTCATCCGATGGAATCTGCCCATCCGGCGGATCCAGGCTCCGCTAATGTTCTGTGATGCGGTGGCGCAGGAACATTTTTGGATTCGTCCCTATCGGCACACTGAAGGCGCGGGTGTTACCGCTTCCGGTATCAGGGATGGGGAACCATTGGATGAGATCGGTGCTCCATTCCGCGCCATAGTTGATGCAGGAAACGCCGGTCGGCTGGGTGAAGGTGAAGGAAAGGTTGCCACCACTGAGCACGGCGGGCGGGGGTTGCAGGCTGCTGCCGCTGTTCGGATTCAGGCCAAACGCGAATTCAACGATGTTGGCGACTCCGTCATGGTCGGGATCCGCCGAGTTCCCGCCATTTCCGCTATTGGCGGAACTGCCGAAGTAGAACATGCGCCATAGCGGAAGGTCTGTGCCAGGGAAACATCCAATTTGCTCAACGAGTCCGGAACTGGCGCTGCCTATGCCGCCAATCGTTCTGCCGCGGGCGCGGATGAAACCGCTTGCGGGCAAACTCAGGCTCGAAGCCTGCCAGTTCGAGGTGGTCGCCACCCGAGTGGCAAAGACCGGCGGACCCCAAGGACCATTGGCGGTGGGGCCCACTTCAAAGGTAGCCCATATCAACTCCGGACATGCCCCGCTTCGCGTCCACAGCGCCTGCGTAGAGCCAGGCACGGTGAGGGTTTGCGTGGCAGGATCGTTGAACACACAAGAATACAAATTGCGTGCAGTGGGGCTGCTTGCTCCGTTTGGTTGAAGGGCGGTAAAAACCCCTCCCAGCAGCGCCATTCCATTCGCTTTCTGCGCCACGGCGAATACCACGCTATTCGGATTCGGATCAAAACTGTCCGCAGTCCCATTGGCTGAAGTCCTCGCGATATCGTGGCGGCCTGTAAACACGAGTGCGTCAAATTCCCCTCCCAGCAGGATTCTCCCATCCGTTTGCAAGGCCATCGAAGATACGGTCGATGAGATAACTGCGAATACTCTGGGATCAAATGCAGTATCCAAGGTGCCATTGCCATGGAAACGAGCCATGTCTTCACGCGACACAAACTGGCCGGTGTTGTTTGGAT
>JALOTR010000536.1 GCA_025457805.1 Akkermansiaceae bacterium
CGCTGGCGACGTTGACGGTGCCGGTTTCCACCTTGGCATAGTCGAAGTCAAGTGGGGCTGTTAGACGAACGATCAATTCATCGCCCTGGCGGGTGGCTTCCACTTTGGTTTCGCTCCACGCGAGATAGGAGAGGCTGATGTTGAAGGCGACGTTGAACTGCACCCAGCCTTCGGTCCAACCGATGTCTCCCACTTCCGGATGGTAGGGGTAGTGGGCATTTTTCGGACTGCCATCGATGACAAACCGTGCCTCCGCGAGGCGTCCGATGCCGCCGTGGTAGAACTTGAACCATCCATGCTCCACGCCTTCCACTTCGCGCGGTGCGTCGAAGGAGAAATGGCGGCCCACGGGATTGCGGCCGAACATGCCATCGAAGTGCGACCATACCAACTCGTTGAGGCGCTCGCGGACCGGGGCATCCGTGATGAATTCCTTTGCGGCGAGGATGGGCGCGGGCAGTCCGATCACGTTGCCGGGTTCATTCCATTTTTGCGGGGAGTCGCCCATGGGGGTCCAGCCGTCCTTGTCATCAAGCTTGCGGAAATCCCATAGATTTTCCGAGCGGCGGAGGATGACCTTGGCCCATTCGTTGATCTTTTGGGCGAGGCCTTTGGGGGCATGCTCCGGATACTCACGGAGGAGGTGGCTGAGGCCGGTGAGGGTGAGGAACTCGCTCATCCGCTGGCCTTTGGTGTTGAGTGGATCATTCCAATCCAGTTCGCGGACGATCCAGTCCGCCTGATTGACGGCGGCCTTGAGATAGAGATCCGCATCGGGACGTTTGTCGCGCTTGGCGACTTCGTGCATGAGCAGGTTTGGCTCGATGGTGAAGCCCGGGGGCAGGCCGCCCTTGGTGCTGCCGATGCGCGTTTTGAGTTCAAGCAAATTGTGCCCTTTGCTTTCGTCGTAGGGATAACTGTGATCGTTTTTGGAATCCTGCCATGTGGAAAACGCATAGTCGCGCACGACCTGATAGTTCTGTGCCGGGAGATATGCTTCCAATGCCGGCCATGCGTAGAGGAAGTAGGCGAGTTGTGCCTTGAGATGTTCATGACTCAACTTCTGCGTCACGATGACATCAGCTCCCCAATGGATGAGTTTGACGAGATCGGGAGCATCGTCCGAATAGGGTTCGAGTGCTCCCCAGAGTTTTTTGTCTTTCGGTTTTTCATATTTGACCTGCCGTGGCATGCGCTCGTAGGCGGAGGGATTGGAGAGGAGTTGGGGAACGAGTGTATGGAGTTCCCAACCGAAGTGGTGGTCGTCCCTCCATCCGAAGGAGCCGCGACAGACGTTGCGGTCGTTGCCGACGTGGTGGCGGCTGTCGATCATGAAGTTGATGGCATTCTGATAAGAGACACGTTCCAGCCAGTTTCGCCCGATGCGGAAGGGCACGGAGGTGATGCCGCCGGCTTTGAGGATATACTCCTGATTTCCCTCGGGATTGAATGCGGTGAAATCACCTTTTTTGTCGCGGATGCTTCCTTCGAACAAGGACTTGTCACTGTTGATGGCCTGGATGACGAAGCGCGTGCCATCTTCGAGCGTGGGTGCGGTGAAACGTTTGGGTTTGCCAAGGTTGAATCCGCTTTGGTTCAGATAGATTTCCGCGATCTGCTCCTGCGGTGTGGCACCCGCCATCGCCGCCGGGCCTGCATTTTTGGGCAATGGCGGGAGATCGCCCACTTCGAAGGGCCAGATGATGATTTCCTTCACCCGCGCCGCATTTTGATGACTGGCGGTGACGAGCAGGCGGAGTTTGGAGGTTTCGACCGAAACGGTTTGATCAAATGCGATGGCGAGGGCGCTGGATTGGTTGCCGGTGATCTCAGCGGAGGGAATATCCTGCCATTTGCCAGCGCTGAAGAATTGGATTTTGAAATCAGATATCACATCCTTTGAGCCATAACCGGTGAAAAGATGGATGCCAGCAAGCTTATGCGTGGCGCCAAGATCCAATTCCAGCCAGGCGGGATACTTGGAGGCATCACTGACCCAGCGGGAGTTATCATTGATTTTTCCATCAATGGCGTTTTGCGGTGGGTATTTGGCGAGGCTGGAGCTTGCGGTGGCGGACTTGGCTTTGATGGGTTGCGGAGCTGGCGCAGCGATTCCAGGGGTGGCGGCAGTCACGAGTGCGAGGCTTGCGAGGAGGTGTTTGTTCATGAGTGATGACCGGTTAGAGTTTGGGTTGGGGAAGATCGGTGCGGAAGGGCATGGCGGGCAGGCCTTCTTTGTTGAAGAGGTTGAGATCCGGCGCAGCGGCCCACCCAAATCGCACTGCGACAGGCTTTGCAATGGATGGGTGGGAGACTTCAATTTGGTTTCCCCGGATAGTGGCTGCCGCTGGCAGGAATTTTCCATCGCTCCCGGCAAGGGTGAAACCTTTGAGGGCATCGCCGGCAGGCATTGCGGTGAGGCCGGAACCGGTGCTGTTGAAATGAATGACAGCGCGGTTCTGATGAATCGACATTTCCCGATAGATGGGGCCTGACCAGACCAATTGCTCGCCGTAAGCAATTGAACGCGCTGCGAGTGCAAGACGTTTTCCTACCGGTTCTTTGACTGGCGGATGGATGTTGGTCGGTGAGCCATGATCAGTGATGACGACCATTCCGGTGTGGGCGGTGTTTTTCCAAACTTTCGCCTGAATTTCACGGAGTTCGGGCGGGATGGCATTGAAGGGTGGCAATTGGACAAACAGAAAGGGGAATGGGCCTTGTTTCCATGCATCCCGCCAATCCGCGATGAGAGCAGAGAAGAGTTTTGCATATTGGGAAGGCCTGCCGCGGTTGGCTTCGCCCTGATACCAAATGACTCCGCGGATGGGGAAGGGTTGGAGCGGGGCGATCATGCCATGGTAGAGGCTGGATGGGCCGCGCTCGGTGGGTATGATGTTAAGAGTGCGGAGGGCCATTGGGCTCATCCAGCGGTCGGCCGCCGATGCGCCGACGTAGGAACCGATGAGTCCGATGGGGATCTTGAGATGGGTATGGAGATCCTTGCCGAAGTAATAGGCGACTGCCGAGAAGGAGGCCGCGTGTTTGCCTTCGCAATGGTTCCAGCGGCCTTTGGCTTGAGTGAGTGGCACCACGCTCTGGGTAGTTGCGACTTCGAAGAGCCGGATGAGTGGATCGCGGATTTTCGCGGCGACAGCGCGGCCATTGGCCGATTTCGCGATGGGCCATTCCATGTTGGACTGGCCGCTGCAAAGCCAGACATCGCCGACGAG
>JALOTR010000537.1 GCA_025457805.1 Akkermansiaceae bacterium
CGTGAAGAAAAAACAAACCGCCATCAACGAGGTCGAGAAATACGACCGCGTCTGGGCGGTCATCGACACCGATGTCGCCGTGCGCAACGGGATCTGGCCCGACGTGCAGCAGCTCGCCGCTTCGCGAGACGTGAAGCTCGCCCACTCGACGCCCTGCTTCGAGTTCTGGCTTCTCCTCCATATCCAAGGCTTCACCACGCGAGCCGACTTGCTCAACGGCACGCTCGCCAAGGACGCGGTCGAAAAGGCCCTCGGCAAAGAATACTCCACCAACGCCGAGACCGCCAAAAACGTTATCCCCACCTTCCTGGCCAAGTGGCCGGAGGCATTCCAACACGCGCAACACGTGCGCGCGCATCACCTCGCAGCCAACACCAAACCGCCCGGTAACCCCTCGACCGAGGTCGATCACTTGGTCTGCGCCCTCAACGATGCCGCGACGGAGCACTTCCGTAAGATCAAACTCTGATTTCACCGTCGCCATACCATGCTTCAACGTCACTCCAGCCGCCGCGCTCGCCTCGACCGAGCCGTGCTCAATCAACGGCTGGCGGGGGCGATCAGTTACGACCGCATCGCGGGCTATTTTCGCAGCAGTCTTTTCGAGGTCGCCGGCGAGGCGCTCGCTGGCGTCAACGGTCCCATCCGCATCATCTGCAACTCCGATTGCGACCCGCAGGATCTCGCCACCGCCACGGCCGCTCAAGCCGCCCTTCGTCGAAGCTGGTGCGCAGGCAAGCCGGAGGAAGCGCCGCCCAGCGCCATGCCCCGCTACCGCGCTCTCTACGATGCGCTCACCAGCAAAAAGCTTGTTGTGCGCGTGCTCCCCGACGAGGCCTTTGGCCTGATCCACGGTAAAGCCGGTCTCATCCGACGCGCCGACGGCACCGCCACCGCTTTCCTCGGCAGCGTCAACGAGAGCAAATCCGCCTGGCAGCTTAACTACGAACTACTCTGGGAAGACAGCAGCCCCGATTCGATTCGTTGGGTCGAAGAAGAATTCAATGCCCTTTGGAACGACCCTCGGGCCGTCGATCTCTCGTGCTGCCCCTTCATCGTTCAAGACGTGCAACGCATCGTCTCGCGCCGCGTCGTTGAACCCGTCGATTGGAAAGAAACCGTCGATGTCGAACAGGCCGCCGCCGCCGCAGCCGTCGAAACTCCGGTCTATCGTCGGGATCAAGGCCTCTGGCCTCATCAAAAATACTTCGCCCGCCTCGCGCTGGAGCGTCACCGCCTCGGCGGCGCGCGGCTCATCCTCGCCGATCAAGTCGGCCTCGGCAAAACGGTGCAGCTCGCCATGGCCGCGTTGCTCATGGCGCTCGATGAACCCGACGGCGGCCCCATCCTCGTCCTCGCGCCCAAACCGCTCCTCCAACAGTGGCAGGGCGAGTTGATGGAGTTACTGGAACTCCCCTCTGCACGCTGGACGGGCAAAGCTTGGGTTGACGAAAGTGGACTCGAATACCCGGGCGACGAAGCCTCGCGAGCCCTCGGCAAATGCCCGCGCCGCATCGGGCTCGTCTCCCAAGGCCTCGTCGTGCGCGGGAAACGTGAGGTCATCGACACCCTGCTTTCCCGCAGCTACACCTGCGTGATCGTGGACGAGGCCCACCGCGCCCGCCGCCGCACATTGCCCAAGGTGGACGCCTCCGAAGACGAAATCGACGCCCCGGCCGAGCCCAACAAGCTCATGGCCTTCCTGCGTCTCATCGGCACTCGCACGAAGAGCATGCTCCTCGCCACCGCGACGCCGGTGCAGCTTCACCCGGTCGAGGCTTGGGATCTCCTCTACGCCCTTTCCCAAGGCAACGATGGCGTGCTGGGCGGCGCTACTCGCACCAGCAAATGGAGCCAGCCCAGCCGCTGCCTCGCCGTCGCTACGGGCATGAACACGGTGCCGCTCGACGGTCACAACGGCTGGGAATACGTGCGCGACCCGCTGCCTGCCAAGACGGAGGGGGAGGCCTTTGACAAAATCCGCTCCCGCTTGGGCGCACCCGATACCAAGTGGCAATTCACGTCCGAGACACTCGACACACTCCCCGTCGCCATCCGGCGCGTCACCTTCGAGAACGGTCTTCTTCCGGGTTACGGCACGACCTTCAATCCTTTGCTCCGTTGCATCGTTCGCCGCACGCGCGGCTACTTGGAGAGCACGATCAACCCGGCGACTGGTAGCTACTACCTGCCACGCGTATCCGTCCGCCTTTTTGGCGAAGACCCAGAGAGCGCCATCGTGCTCAGCGGCTATCTCCACGATGCCTACCAAGAGGCCGAGCACTTCTGCGACCTCCTCAAGAAACGTGTCCGCAGCGCGGGCTTCTTCCGCACCTTGCTCCTCCGTCGCATCGGCAGCTCGATGGAATCCGGACTCAAGACCGTCTTGAAACTGCTCGGTGAAGACGCCGAGTCGCCTCTTGATGCCGATGAGGAGGACGATGCCGACGAAGAGGAAGACGCCGAACTCTGGCCTGTTCACGCCGGGAACGGGCAAAGCGCCTTCCGCGATTTCAGCGTCGAGGAGGTGCATTCGCTCCAACGCATCCGCGACCTGATTCGTCAGGGCGGCAACCGCGATCCTAAACTGGAAAGCGTGCTAGGTTTTCTGCTCGGCCAACGTCGCGACGCGGAGGGCCGCTGGGCCGACCTCGGGTGTATCCTGTTCTCCCAATACTACGACACCGTCCGCTGGTTCGGTGCGGAGCTGGCGAAACACGAGTCCTTTGCTTCGCAAGACATCGGGCTCTACGCCGGCAGCAACCGTTCAGGTTTCTGGCGTGCGGGCGTGTTTCAACGCTGCGACCGCGAAACCCTCAAAAAACGCGTGCGGGCCGGAGAGCTGAAAATTCTCCTCGGCACCGATGCCGCTTCCGAGGGCCTAAACCTCCAACGCCTCGGCACGCTCATCAACATCGACTTGCCCTGGAATCCAACGCGTCTCGAACAACGCAAGGGCCGCATCCAGCGCATCGGTCAAATCCGCGAGGAGGTCTGGATCGCCAACCTGCGTTACCTCGGCTCGGTCGAAGATCGCGTCCACAACCTGCTATCGAGCCGCCTGGCGGCGATTCACACCCTTTTCGGCCAAATCCCCGACACCCTCAAGGACGTGTGGGTGCAACTTGCCGAACACGACGAAGCCAAGGCCCGTGAACTGATCGACCGCACGACCGCGACCAAAAACCCGTTCGACGTCAAATACAGCAAGGTCGAAGACGCCCAATG